>JBAXFM010000006.1:0-38098 GCA_037139855.1 Bacteroidota bacterium | reverse complement strand
GATTGCTCCTGACATGAATAAAATCATCAACCCCTGCCAATTTGAAGGTTTCGATTAATTCCTTGGGAAACCCTGCAACCACTATCCTGATATTGTTTCCGGCTTCTTTAATTTGGCTGGCAATGTCTGGAACAATCTGAGGATATTCCTCATCAGAACTACAGATTACAATTACCTCCGCTTTGGATAACAACGCAGATGCTACCCCCTCTTCGACAGTTGAAAACCCCTGGTTGTCAAAAATTTCATACCCGGCGCAACCAAAAAAGTTTGAGGCAAAACCTGCACGTGCCCTGAGCATGGCCAGATTTCCCATGGTAAAGAGAAAAACTGCCGGGCGCTTGTTGCCAAGTTTTACAAACCGCTCTGTTGCCAGCCTGATCTCCTCAAATCCTGCGGTTATTCGAAACTGGGTCAGTTTTTTATAGGGTGTTGGAATCATTGATGGAACTTCAGCTGGAAGCTGAATGGAATCGATCATGGTTTCCATATTGTTTGGATACTGGTTGGTGCCCAGCATAATGATCTTTCGCTGTGCAATGTCCATTACCTTCTGGTTCCGGCTCCGTTCAACTTCATCCTGAATAAAACCCGATTTAATACATCCGATCATGCCTCCGCGGGATTCAACATCTTTGAACAGTTCCCAGGCGTAATGTGCAATAGAATGTGTAAGATTCTCAATGTAGTAGGATCCGGCACCCGGATCAACAATTTTATCAAGATACGACTCTTCTTTCAAAACCAGTTGCTGGTTACGGGCAATCCTGCGCGAAATTTCATCAGAATCTTTAAATGAAATGTCAAATGGGTTGATTGTTACAGAATCAGCGTTGCCCAGGGCTGCAGACATGCCTTCTGTGGTGGTGCGCAGCATGTTCACATAAGGATCATAGATCGATTTATTCCATAAAGCCGTTGTAGCATGAATAAAAAGTTTAAATGATTCCTCACTTTTTGCCTGGTATTGTTCAACCATTCTGGTCCACAGTAAACGTGCAGCCCTGAGTTTCGAAATTTCCATAAAATAGTTAGGACCGATTCCCAGAGAAAACTGAATGTATGGAGCAACATCATCCACTGAGGCTCCCCGTCCGGTTAAACAGGCAAGATATTCACTGGCAGAAGCAAGACTGAAAGCAAGCTCCTGCACAATGGTAGAACCTGCATCCTGAAAATAATGTCCGTTAACTGTGATGACTTTAAAACCAGGAATTTTTTTTCTGACGATACTGAGCAAATATTCAGTCTCTTCCAGATTATTTTCCCAGCTTTGGTAAAAATCGCCGTGTAGTAAAAGGTAGCTTATCGGATCAAAATTAATTGAACCCTTCAGGTTCTGCCCGTCAACTTCCCGATGGCTTAATTCATATATTAAAAATTCAAGCGCCAGCGGATAAGATTTCGCGGAGATAAAATTGATACCCGTTTTGTGAAAATCAATCCCGTCAAGTAACTCGCTGAGCTGTTTATGGGTGGTTGCCTCAATGGCTTTCAAACCAACCGCTCCGGCGCCTTTAGCTATGGCATCCTTCGCAAGAATGTTGCTTTCACCAATGTCTGACGAGCTAATATCCTGCCTTACAATCCATTCGTTGTTATTCTTCCTGAGCCCACGCACAAAAGGTAAATTGCCCGGAAGCGACTTAAGGTATTCAAGTCCGGTAAGGTCTTCAGCACGATAATATGGTTTTACGTCAAATCCTTCATCGGTTTTCCATTTCAGCTTTTTATTGTAATCCCCGCCTTTCAGGTCGGCAATAATCTTTTGCTCCCAGGCTTCGGTGGAAACGGGTGGAAATTCAGAAAATAATTTTGTCTGCTCTTTGTTGTCCATGACTAGTTACTTGATAGCGTGTTTGGTATTTTTAGCGGCGGATAAAATCTTATTGTCGCCCATAAAAGTACCACAAAATTAAAGAATTCCATAACTTTACACAAAAAAACATATGATTGTTGCAATAAGTGGGTCAACCGGGTTTGTTGGTGAGGCAATGATGAAGAAAATGAGGGGACTGGGATGGTCCGTTAGAATCATCAACCGCGATTCTTTGGCTTTGCCTGATCATGATTTCCTGGAACAGTTAACAGAAGGCGCTGATGTGGTGATAAACCTTGCCGGAGCTCCGGTTTCAAGGAAATGGACACCGGCCATCAAACAGGAAATCATTGACAGTCGGGTAAATACAACGCGGAAAATTTCTGATTCCATCATCAAAGCCAAAACAAAACCATCCGTTTTTATTTCTGCTTCCGCCATCGGCATCTACGATTCAGTAAACACCCACACTGAGTCAAGCACCTCGTTTGCAAATTCATTTCTCGCAAATGTCTGCCAAAATTGGGAGCATGAAGCCATGAGATCAGAAAAGATGACCAGGGTAATTATTTTTCGACTTGGTGTTGTTCTGGGGGAAGATGGTGGTGCATTGAAAAAGATGCACCTTCCCTTTAGCATTGGTGCAGGCGGAAAACTAGGGACCGGCCGTCAGGCTATGTCGTTTATCCATCTTACTGATTTGGTGGAGGCGATGATTTTCACCATCCAAAACCCCGTTGTCACAGGAATCGTTAATGGTGTTTCACCCTATCCCATAGATAATGCTGAGTTTACAGATAAATTGGGAAAAGTGCTTGACCAGCCTGCATGGCTTACAGTTCCTGCATTTGCTTTAAAAATGATCTATGGCGAAGGAGCCCAGGTTTTGCTTGAAGGGCAAAAAGTTCTTCCGGAAAAACTGTTACAGGCCGGGTTCCTGTTTAAATATCCTACTATCCAGAATGCACTGGTACAGATTTATGGTTGAATAATTTTCATCTCGCTGATCAACCGCTTATTGCCAGCCACTTTATCAATAACAAAGAGGCAATACCGGATATCGATGGAAATGTTCCGGCATTGTGAAGGATCATACATCAAATCGCTGAGGGTCCCTTCCCAGTTACGGTCGAAATTGATCCCGATAAGTTGTCCTTCGGCGTTCAGAACAGGACTCCCCGAGTTTCCCCCGGTTGTATGATTGCTGGCTGTAAAAGCAACATGCATGGTGCCATCACGGTCGGCATAGACGCCGTAATCCTTTTCGCGGAACAGCTTTTTCAATCGCGGATCAACCTGGTAGTCGTAAATGGTTGAATCCTCCTTCTGCATCACACCGGCAAGGGTGGTAAAATAATCATACTTCACGGCATCAGCAGGATAGTAATCATCCACTTTCCCATATGCAATGCGCAAGGTGGAGTTCGCATCGGGGTATAATACTTTCTGTTGCTGCATCTCCATGAGCCCGGCCATGTAAATACGCTGAAGACTGTCGATTTGATTGGAAATTTTTGTCAATACCGGAATAATATCCTTCTCGTTGCGTTCATAAATACCCGACATCAAATGAAACGCAGGATCTTTTTCCAACGTTTTTCTGTTGGAGGGTTTATACGAATCAAGAAATTTAATAACGCCCGCCGAATCAGCGAACATGGATGTTGAGAACAAATTGGAGACATACGCTTCATAATCATGATTGCCGGCTTTTCCGATCTCGGCAAACACCCCTGGGAGATAAAGCGGGTCCATTTTTATACCCATTTCCCTGAGCATGGCAACCATGATTTTCTTGTCGATCGAAGCCTGGTAGTTTTTAAAAAATTCACGGGTGATTTTTTTCAGACTGCCTGTTGATTTTGCAATATCTTCAGCTTTAATCTCCTTGTTCTTACTGATTTTGACCAATTCCCTGAAACCGGAGGCAAACTTTAAAATTTCGATGCCCTGGCCTGCCTCTGCAATAAAAATAGCCGATAAATCAACCGGGAGATATTGCTCATAGGCAATCTTGAAAGCCGGAAGTAAATTCCCGTATTTTTCTTTCCGGGAAGGTACCGAATCAGCCCACTTCTGGAAACGCAATTCAAACTCCTCCTTTTTGGATACTGCATCAATTCGCCGGATGCCACGCGACTCCCCGATCATTTTTTTCCAGTAATTGGCAATGCCATTGGCTTTGGCCGTGTACTGAATTCGTACCAAACGGCTTTCATTCATGGCTGCCTTCATAATGTCAAGTCTTTGCTGACGAAGACCAACCCTGACCGGATTTTCCTTGTTGGTTGTCAGATCAACACCATAGGAAGTCAGATACTCACGGGTACTGCCGGGATAACCAAAAACAAAGGTAAAGTCATTTTTTTGGTACCCTTTCAACGAAACAGGAAGATAGTTCTTAGGCTTATAGGGGATATTATCTTTTGAATATGCTGCAGGGTTATTGTCTTTACTGGCATAAATCCGAAAAATGGAAAAATCACCGGTATGCCTCGGCCACATCCAGTTATCAGTATCACCTCCGAATTTCCCGATGTTGGATGGCGGCGCTCCAACGAGTCTCACATCTTTAAAAATTTCATTCACAAAGAGATAATATTGATTGCCATAATAAAATGGCCTGATCTTTGCATCATACTGGTTCCCCTGCATAGCAGCCTTTTCAATTTTCTCGGCATTTAATTTGACCAGTTGCGCCCGTTGAAATTGATTCATATTATCATTCACCCCCTCAAGCACCCGGGTGGTTACATCTTCCATCCTTACCAGTAAAGTAACGGTAACTCCCGGGCTTGGAAGTTCTTCTTCAAACGATTTTGCCCAGAAACCGTCCGTGAGATAGTCATGTTGTAATGAACTCTGGCGCTGTATGGCGCCAAGTCCGCAATGGTGGTTTGTAAGAATTAGTCCCTGGGGTGATACGATTTCTGCAGTACACCCTCCGCCAAATTGAACAATTGCATCTTTCAGGCTTGAATGATTGACACTATAAATGTCTTCAGCGGTTAGTTTAAGCCCAAGATCCTGCATCCGCTTAATGTTCAATTGCTCCAGCAACATCGGAATCCACATGCCTTCCTCTGCTGTGGCTGAAAGCCGCAGCAGGACCATCACAATAAAAACAATACTGATCTTTTTCATTTGCTGTTTAGTTGAAATCGTAAATAACAAATCTTTTTCCCCATTTCAAGCCAACGGTTTTCATAATAGGTTTGAATAGCAATCACGTCATCGCCGCTGCCCGATTGATAAAGATCATCAGTAGCCCATAAAAGTTTATGCCCTTGCTCCCTGATGACCTCAAGTGTATAGGAAAAAAAGAATTGGTCATCCGTTTTCAGATGTATGATTCCATCAGAGGTAAGAATGTTTTTATATTTAGTCAGAAAAACAGGGGCTGTTAACCTCAACCGTTCTTTCTTCACCTGAGGATCGGGAAAAGTGATCCAGATTTCTGAGATTTCGCCTGGAGCAAAAATTTGTTCAACATGATCAACCATTGCCCGAACAAACCCAACATTTTTCAGGTCCTGCTCCACAACGGTTTTACTGCCTCTCCAAAGTCTTGCTCCTTTCCAGTCGATACCGACAAAATTTCTTTGCCGATATCGGTCGGCAAGCCCCACAGTGTATTCTCCTTTGCCACATCCAAGTTCCACAACAATGGGATGGTTGTTTCCAAAAAAATCTTCGTGCCACCTGTGACGGAGAGAAAAACCGGAAGCAAGATCTTTATAGGTTGGTTGAAGAAGATGAGGAAAGGTGAGGTTTTCCTGGAAGTGAATCAGTTTCTTTTTCGCCACAGATACATTTATTTTGCGAGTATCCAGGCGCCACTGATAGCGGTCGATTTTGCCAACGCCAGCATTTCTTTAGCCTTAGCCTGATCAGAACTTGTACCAATGGTTACACGGAAAAGGCCTGTTCTTGATTGATCGAAAATTGATGCATCAATTCCCTTTTCCTGCAATTCGGCAACCAATTTTTCTGCATTCTCCTGTAATCTGAATGCACCTACGATCACCGCATAACGATCGTCATTTCTGGCAGGAGGTTCGTTAACCGGGGCAGGAGCCTCTGTGATGGGCTTTGCTGTAGGAAGCGCTTTTTTGAGGGAAACAACCGCCGGTGTAACATTTTTCATAACGGGTGAAGGAGCTGAAAACCTTGTGAATACAGAACTCACGAGACCTGCGCTATTTGAAAAACCGGCAGATAGTTTATCGTACTGTGTCACACCGATAACAGCTGCCACACCGATTGGTAAAGCGATCACCGCTGCCCATTTGAGCGCCCTTGGAAGAACAAATTTCCTGCCGGTTTGATGAATTGCCCGGTTTGAATTTTTCCATGTTTGACCAAACGAAGAGGAATTCCTGATTACAGGAGGAGAAATGAAAGGAATCAATCCAAAAGCATCAGCCAGCAGGTTGGCAGTTTGGTCTTGTTCAAAATGAATTATTCCTTCTTTCCCAGGTAAGAGTTTTCCAATCTGTGGAAGTATAACTGGTTTTTCTGTTTTCAGGATAAAACGGCATTCTTCTGAGAAATCCTCAATCATCCTACAGGCATCGGAATAGGTTGTCACAAAGGAAGCAGCCACTGCATTTGCCAGAAGCCCGTCGTTCTGTTTCAGGTTGATGTTAAATAGAAGTTTTTTAGCAGGGGGCTGAAATGTATGATTTACCGGGTCAATCCTGGCCGGAGAATAATTACCAATAAATCCGCCAAAGCCCGGAATGATCACACAATCGTGCAGCGACAATAATTCAGCGATACAAATTCGGATATCCATCTTCCTGCTTTTTTCAGTGTGCTAAGATACGGAATAATTGCTAAAAGGTTCCGTTTGTGTTGGTAATTTTTAACAAGTCGGCAGGAGAATCAATAGCAACACTTTCAAGTTCCGTTAATTGCGTTTGAATTTTATAGCCCTCATCAAGCCAGCGCAACTGTTCCAGCGATTCGGCGCGCTCATGTTCGGAAACCGGTAAGGCAACAATTTCTTCCAGTATTGAAGTCTGATAACCATATATGCCTACATGCTTGTAAAAGGTAAATGACGATAACCAGGTTGCCTGATCTTTGCCACGGACAAATGGGATGATGGAACGGCTAAAAATCATGGCGCAGCCATGTTTGTCAACCAAAACTTTTACAACATTCGGACTCTCAAGTTCCTCCCTGGATGAAATTTTTTTGATGAGTGTGGCAATCTGAGTTGCCGGGTTCATAAAACATGATGCAACCTGGCTGATCTGATTTGGTTCAATAAAAGGCTCATCCCCCTGGATATTGATCACGCAATCATATTCCTCTCCGTTCATGCGAAGTTTCGCAACAACTTCACTGCAACGCTCGGTTCCACTGGTGTGATGTTCGCCTGTCATCAACACATTTCCCTGAAAAAGGCGCACGTGGTTAAAAATTGCCTCATTATCTGTTGCCACAACCACTTTTGTCAGCAGTTCGCATCGGCACGCCTGTTCATACACGCGTTGGATCATGGTCTTACCATTGATGATCACCAGCGGTTTCCCGGGAAAACGTGTTGAGGCATATCGTGCAGGAATGACCCCCAGAATTTTCATGCCATGCAGATTTTCCTCCATGGCTGCTCAACAATCCGGCATTTAGAAGAGTCCATGCAGTTGTGCATTGATATTTTCGATCACATGACCCAGATCTTCGGGATTTTCACTGACTTTCAGTGTATCTGCATCGATGATCAGCAGTTTTCCGAACTTATAACCGTCAATCCAGTCTTCATACATTTCATTCAGGTTCTTAAGATAATCAAGCCTGATTGCGTTTTCATAATCCCTCCCCCGCTTTTGTATCTGGCTTACAAGCGTTGGAACGCTTGCCCTTAGATAAATCAGGAGATCAGGAGGCAGGATAAAGGTGCTCATCAGATCAAACAGTGAACGGTAATTTTGAAAATCGCGTGTACTCATCAGATTCATCGTATGCAGGTTGGGGGCGAAAATATAAGCATCCTCGTATATGGTACGATCCTGAATAACAGTTTTACCAGAGTTCCTGATATCGACCACCTGCCGGAAGCGGCTGTTTAAAAAATATATCTGCAGGTTAAAAGACCATCTTTGCATGTCTTCATAAAAACTGTTCAGATATGGATTTGTGTCCACGTCCTCATAGTGGGGATCCCATCCAAAATGTTTGGCTAGTAAACCTGTCAGTGTGGTTTTCCCGGAGCCGATGTTTCCGGCGATTGCAATATGCATGAGTTTGAATTTGTGATCAAAATTATAAAAAGGAATTAACCCGGCGCTATCAAATCAAGGATTTCATCAATATATTTTCGGTCGTTTGACAGTCTTGGAACTTTGTGCTGCCCGCCCAACTTTCCTTTCGATTTAAGCCAATTGTAGAAAGTGTGGGGCGGGACGGTCCTGATCCTTGGCTCTTCAAGCATCAATCCGTGATATCTCTTCGCTTCATAATCAGAATTCAGCGACTTTAAAGCCGTATCCAATGCAGAGGTAAAAAACAACAGATCGTCGGGAGGGTGCTCAAATTCGATGAGCCATTCATGAGCGCCTTTTTTGGAACCACTGATATAGATAGGTGCCGCTGTATATTCCGTTACAATAGCATGACTGCGTTCACAGGCGATACCCATGGCCTTCTCTGCATTGTCAATAATGAGTTCCTCTCCAAATGCATTGATAAAATTACGGGTCCGGCCAGAAATTCTTATTCTGTAGGGGCGGCATGAAGTAAATTGAATGGTGTCACCGATCATGTATCTCCATAGACCAGCGTTGGTGGTAATGACCATGGCGTAGTTTGTATTCAATTCTACCTGGTCAAGACTACAAGATTCAGGATGGTCAAACCCGATCTGGTCCATCGGGATGAATTCATAATAAATACCATAATCAAGCATCAATAACATGTCGTCGGTCCCGGCCCGGTCCTGAATGCCAAAAAAACCCTCCGAGGCATTGTATGTTTCCAGATAATTAACCTTCGATGAGGGGAGGATCTGCCTGAATTGCTCACGGTAAGGAGAAAAACTAACCCCACCATGAATAAATAGCTCAAAGTTGGGCCATATTTCAAGGAGGTTTGATTTGCCCGTCATCTCAAGTATATGCTTAAAAAGAAGCAAAGTCCACGAAGGAACGCCCGAAATACTGGTCACATCATGCTGGATTGTAGCAGCAGCCATCATTTCAATTTTACTTTCCCACTCATCCATCAACGCAATGGATAAATTGGGAGTCCGCATAAACTCAATCCAGCCAGGCAGGTTCTGAATAAGAATGGCTGAAAGGTCTCCCTGGATAAAAGTTTCATTGTTCACTTCCATAATCTGATGCGATCCACCCATGGCAATTGACTTTCCATCAAAAAGCCTGGTTTCAGGATGAGTGTTGCAATATATTGAAAGTAAGTCTTTGCCTCCCTTAAAATGACATTCCTCCAATGCTTCCTGACTTACCGGAATGAATTTACTTTTATCATTTGTCGTACCTGACGATTTGGCAAACCATTTAATCTCTGATGGCCATAAAATATTTTGTTCGCCCTTACGCAACCTGTCAATAGAACCTTTCATTGAATCGTAATCATGTATGGGGAGGCGATTTTTAAACTGGTCGGGGGTCGAAATGGATTTAAAATCATATTGCCTGCCCCATTCGGTATGCCGGGCAGTTGACAGCAGTTTGCGCAACCATTCCGTTTGAACCTCACCCGGATATTGCATAAAAAGCTCTATCTGATGAATGCGCTTTTTCATCAGCCAGGAAATGACAGAATTAATCAAAGCCATATAGATCGCGCTTGGTTGTGGGGTCAAAAATACTATTAAATCAATTAGGTCGCTCAATGCGTTCCTCAGAAAATCATCCATATTTCAAAAAAAAAGATTTGTTACGTTTTTTTTAATGTTTTCGTTTGTAAAAAGATAATATTGTTGTATGTTTGCATACCCTAACAAGTGTTATAATTTGTTTGGGTTGCGGTATCAACTTGAACCTCATATGCACTAACATTTTCTAAAACAATGAAAATCCTTGTTTTAAACTGCGGCAGCTCGTCCATCAAGTATCAACTCATTGAACTTTCTGAAGAAACAGATCTCAAAGCCAAAGGATTACTTGATCGTATCGGCTTACCTACAAGTGAACTATCCCATCATGTAACCGGGAAAGAAAAATATAAAATCATTCAGGAAGTACCCGATCACCAGGTTGGGATCAATCTCATTCTGAAAACCCTGAAAGATCCTGTTTACGGAGTAATTCAGGACGAAAATGAAATTGTGGCAGTTGGCCATCGTGTTGCCCATGGAGGCGAAAACTTCAAAACCAGTGTGCTTATTACCGAAAGCGTTAAAAAAGACATTGAAAAATGTATTGAACTCGCCCCCTTGCACAACCCTGCCAATCTGAAGGGCATCTTGTCCATTGAGGCTATCCTTCCACATGTTCCGCAGGTTGCAGTTTTCGACACTTCGTTCCACCAGTCCATGCCTGCCTATTCCTATTTGTACGCTATCCCGTATGAATTTTATGAGAAATATAAAATCCGCCGGTATGGATTTCATGGCACATCACATAAATATGTTGCGCAGAAAGCTTGTCGTTATCTGGGCAAAGACTTCAATAATCTCAGGATTATCACCTGTCATTTGGGCAATGGTTCTTCGGTAGCTGCTATTCAGAACGGAAAGTCCGTCGACACTTCCATGGGTTTTACCCCGCTTGAAGGGCTAATGATGGGCACTCGCAGCGGCGACGTTGACCTTGGCGTTTTATTGTTTCTGGCAGAAAAGGAAAACCTGAGCATTGCCGATACCAATGCCATGTTCAACAAAAGAAGCGGGGTGTGCGGCATCTCCGGGATTTCCTTCGACATGCGCGATGTTGAACAGGCTGCCGGCAACGGCAATGTACGTGCTCAATTGTCACTTGACATGTACGCCTACCGGGTTAAAAAATATATTGGCGCTTATGCAGCGGCCATGAGTGGCGTTGACCTGATTATCCTTGCAGGTGGTATTGGTGAAAATGATGTGGATACCCGCAAGCGCATTTTGGAGGGACTTGGGTTTCTTGGCGTTGATTTCGATTCCGATCGTAATATGGTCAGAGGTCGTGAAGCCATTCTAACCCGGCCTGGCTCACGTGTTGTATCAATGGTAATGCCTACCAATGAAGAATTGGTTATTGCAATAGACACCTATAATATTGTTACAAATTCAGAATTCAAATTTTAATTCAATCAACTATGGCACCAATTAGTTTGTATATCGTTGAAGATGAGCTGATCATCGCCCATGATCTTAAGTCCAAACTTACCAATTTCGGGTATGATGTTCTGGGTATTGACACCAAAGGAGAGAGCGCAATTGAAAACATTGCAAATCTTCAGGAATCGAACCTTGAACCTGACATTGTTATCATGGATGTTATGCTGGCCGGAAAAATGGATGGTATTGAAGCAGCCCGTATTCTGACCGAAAACTATAATTGCGGAATAATTTTTCTCACTTCCATGAATAAAAGTGAGATTTTTTCCAAATCTTTCTCCCTCAAACCCTATGCCTACCTTTTCAAGCCCATTGATATTGACCAGATTCGTGCGGCAATCGAGGTTGCAAATTATCAGCGCAATCTGGAAATTACAAATGAGCGGATTATCTCTGAATTAAAAAAAGAGATCGAACAACGTAAGAAAGCCGAAAAAGAGCGCAACCTTCGCTTACAGGAACGAATCCATGCCGAACAGAAGGTAAATCAACTTCTTAAACAGAAGCACCACATGGAACTTGACCTGATCAACCGGGAACTTGCCACATCTTCCATTTTTATCTCACAAAAGAATAAAATTATCGGCTTGATTAAAAAGGACATCAACCGGCTGGTGCGTAATCAGAAAAGCATCACAAAAGTTGAAATTGCAAGGGTACTCAAAACAATTGACGAGAACATCAAGTTTGATAACGACTGGCATCGTATCAAAGCTCATTTTGAGAACATTCACCCGGGTTTCTTCGACCGCCTGCGCAAAGCTTATCCGCAACTCACCCCCACTGACCATAAATTGTGTGCCTTGTTGCGTATGAACCTCAATACCAAGGAGATTTCACATATTCTGAAAATTACAGCTCCAAGCACCGAAATTTCTCGTATTCGTTTGCGTAAAAAACTTGACCTGCCTAAAGGTATCAATCTGACACAATACATTTGTGAAGTATAAAAAAAAACGCGGCTTTCGCCGCGTTTTTTTTTATAGTTTCTCTGCCATTTCATCACTGATTTCCAGTGTATGAAAAACATTTTGGACATCATCATCTTCTTCGATGATATCAATGAGCCGAAGCACTTTACGGGTAGCATCTTCATCCAGTGAAACAGTTGTTTTGGGTAAACGTTGCAAGGATGCGCTTTCTGGTTCAATTTTGAGCTTTTCGAGCTTTTTGATCATACTCCCAAAATCTTCCATGGCTGTGGTGATATTGAATACATCATCTTCCAGGGTAATATCCTCAGCGCCGGCGTCAATCAATTCCATTTCAAAATCATCCCGGTTCAAATCGCCCTGGGGAACAACAAATACGCCCTTACGGTCGAACAGGTAATTAAGCATCCCATTCTGACCCAGTTCTCCACCGTGTTTATTAAAATAAGCCCTTACGTTTGAAACCGTACGCTGTAGATTGTCGGTTGTACATTCTACAAAAATGGCAACACCATGTGGCCCTTTACCTTCATAGGTGGTTTCAAGCAATACCGCAGCATCCTTGTCAGCGCCTTTACTGATGGCCCTTTGAATATTGTCTTTTGGCATTGATGCACCCTTGGCATTGGAAATGGCAAGACGCAAACGTGGATTACCGTCGGGATCTGCTCCTCCTTCTTTCACGGCAATTGTAATATCTTTGATAATCTTTGAAAAGATTTTCGAACGCTTGGCATCCAAAGCACCTTTCTTTCGTTTAATGGTGGACCATTTATTGTGACCTGACATAGAAATATTGTTTATTGAAATTGTTTACAGAATAACAATGTAAAATTAATAAAAAAAGGGTTTGTTATTAAAACGATTGGTAAATTTGGGGTCGCAAACTTACGAAAATACTCCGCTCCGGTGCAACGTTCAACCATTTTATTTTTCTTTTTTCTCATCCCGGTGGCATTGCTGCTCACTCGCTGTGCAAACCCGGTGAGTCCGACAGGGGGGCCTAAAGACTCAACTTCCCCCAGGGTTCTTGCCTGCAACCCGCCAAATTTAGCAACTAAATTCAAAGAAAATAGCTTTTCAATCGATTTTAATGAATTCATCAACCTGAAAAACCCTGCGAATGAGATTTTTATCTCACCTCCATTAAAGACTCCGCTCGATCCTCGGATCAGAGGAAAATCAGTGATTGTTAAACTTGAAGACAGCCTGGCGCCAAACACAACCTATTCCATTTCCTTTGGCAATGCAATTACCGACCTTACAGAAGGCAATATTTTAAAGGGATTCAACTATGTGTTTTCAACTGGCGATTACGTTGATACTCTTTCGCTGCAAGGAAATCTGCATACTGCTTATGATCTTAAACCTCAGAAAGATGTATTTATCGAATTATATATCAACAACAACGACACCATCCAGTTCGATTCCCTTCCGCTACGCGTACCGCCATATTATATTACCAAATCCGATGATCAGGGTAATTTTACATTCCACAATCTTCGAAACGAACAATTTAAACTATTCGCTCTCGCAGATCAAAACGGAGACCTGATTTTTAATCAACCATCCGAAAAAATTGCCTTTTGCGACAGTCTTGCCAAACCATATTATATTTCAATTCCTAAGCCAGACACCACAAAGAGAGACTCATCACAAATTGATCCTGCAAAACTTCCTTTGATAAAGGTGATAAATGCCGATTCTATACGAAAATCCGATTCCATTCACAAGGTGGATTCCCTCAAACAAAACTTTCTGAAATACCCTGTCTATCCGTTATTTCTGTTTGAACAAACTGATTCCATTCAACGACTGATAAATGCTACCTATCCAAAAAAAGGAATGGCCATGCTGGTATTCCGTCTCCCGGCAAAAAATCTTCGTATTGTGCCCTTGAATTTTGATTCGGCTACCCCATGGTATATCGAAGAGGTTTCAACACAAAGAGATTCGGTTCGACTCTGGATTACAAAACCAGATGTTGACTCCCTGATTGCCAAAGTAATCATTAACGAAAAAATACTGGACACTGTGCGTCTCGAAGTTGTCAAAAAAGATAATCAGAAAAAGTTGTCAGAGAAGGAAAAGCAAGAACGGCTGACCCTTTCCATCGCTTCGGCAGGTTCAGGATTTAATCAGTATAAAAATAAACTGGTGGCCACTTTTTCCTATCCGCTGATCACCTGGGATTTCAAGAAAGTTCTGCTGATTGCAGGTAAGGATACAACCAATCCTGATATCAAATTCGCCGACAGCCTGAAACGAAGAATCAGCATCTTTTCCAAATGGGAGGAGGATAAAGGATATAAAATCATCGTACCCGATTCGGTATTTTTCGGAATACACAACATTACCCATGATACCATCAAAATAGATTTCAGAACGAAGGGAGAGAAAGATTTTGGTAACCTGATTGTTGCAATGAATATGGAAAAACGACCCGGGCAATACATTGTTCAGCTTTTAAACGAAAAAGAGTCAATGGTTTATGAAGAGCAAATTATAACCGGATCAGGTAAAATCAGTTTTAATTTTATGCCCCCAGGGAAATACAAACTCAAGGCCATCAACGACCGGAACAAGAACAAGCACTGGGATACGGGAAATTACAAATTAAACCTTCAACCTGAAGAGGTTATCTATCTACCAAAGATTATTGAAATCAGAGCAAACTGGGATGTGGAAGAAACGTGGAATTAGTGTATAACGCACTGATTGATACAATCAATTACGTTGGCAAGTACAGTTGTTTTCAGCGAATACAAAATCATCTTTCCATCGCGCTTTGACTCCAGCAATCCCTTGTTTTTCAAAATATTCAAGTGATGAGACGCTGAAGCTTGTTCAATGCTCAACCTTTCATAAATTTCGGTAACAGTCAGCTTTTTATTTTCGGATAATAAGTCTATAATGGCAATTCGCATTGGATGGGCCATTGCACGTAGTTTGCTTGCAGCAAGTTCAAGTTTTTGCAGGTCAAGTGTTGTCTTTTTAGTCATTTCGAGTTGAATTGGTTTTATACTACAAAGGTATTAAAATATACGTTACCAATATATCTAAATATGTATATTTATGCGCCAAAAACATCGGTAAAGGTAAATTTTACTCCATCAAACAAGCCTTTATCACTCAGCTTAATTTCCGGAATAACCAGTAACGCCATAAATGACAGTGTCATATAAGGTGCAGACAAAGTCGTCCCCATCTCCTTAGCCTTCTTATCCATCTCCTCATATTGCCTTGCCACTTCAAAGCCGTCCAACCCCGACATGATCCCGGCAAACGGCAACGCCAGTATTTGCCTGTCAGTTCCATCTACCAGCGAAATGCCTCCTTTTTCCAGAATAATCATATTAATTGCCGCAGTAATGGAATCATCATCAGCGCCAACGGCCACAATGTTATGACTGTCGTGAGCAACACATGATGCGATGGCGCCTCTTTTCAACCCGATATTTTTGATAAACCCGACAGAAGCAGGGGCATCATCATATCTGTTTTTAACAACCAGCTTCAGGATATCATTGGCCACATCGCTCACCACATTATCTTCAAGTATCACCGGGTTGGCCACAACCAATCCTGTAATTAACTGTCCGTCGGTGGCATGCAACACTTTGATCTGGTCTCCGTTTGGAGCAACCCTGATTTCTACAGCCTCAATGCAATTGATGTTGAATTTATTTATTGGATATTCCTCTACTCCTTCGATTATCGTTTTACCATATTCGGAAACTTTACGACCATCAATATAGGTAGCAAGCACATTGAAATCGACCAAATTATCCACACATATAAAATCTGCTGCATCGCCTTCCTGAAGCAATCCGATTTTAAGATTGTAATGTTTTACAGGATTATAGGTACAACTGCGGAGTACATTCATTGCATTGAGCCCAAGATTGAGTGCACGTTTTACTTCTACGTTCACATGGCCCGCCACAAGATCATTTGGGTGCTTGTCATCGGAACAAAGCATTACATGGTCAGGAAATTCATCGATCAGCGGATAGAGGGTGCCAAAGTTTTTCGCTGCACTTCCTTCCCTGATCAGGATATGCATTCCATGTTTTATCTTTTCATAAGCTTCGTTCAGTGAAAAGCATTCATGATCAGTGGATATTCCTGCGCCAATGTACATACGGGCATCTTCCCCGATCACCCCCGGTGCATGCCCGTCAACCGGTTTTCCGGCCTGCTTTGCCAATGCAAGTTTGGCCATCACCTCCGGATCATTGAACAGGACGCCTGGAAAATTCATCATTTCCGAAAGGTAATTAATTTCATCCATGGATAAAAGTTCCTTAACCTCTTCAACTCCCAACCGGGCTCCTGCCGTTTCGAAAGAGGTTGCCGGAACGCAGGAAGGTGCCCCAAAATAGAATTTGAACGGCACCTTTTTCCCATTTTCGATCATGAATTTCACACCCGGAACTCCCAGCACATTGGCTATTTCGTGTGGATCGGACACCGACCCAACCGTTCCATGAATGACCGCAAGCCGGGCAAATTCAGAAGGGATGAGCATGGAACTTTCAACATGAATATGTGCATCGATGAGTCCTGGCAGAATAAACTCCTTCGATCCTACCTGTTCCTTGCGAATGGCGGCAATCTTCCCATCACGAACAACCACTGTTCCCGGGAAAATTGATTTGGCAACAACATCCACAATATTTCCCTGAATTTCAAAAGAATTTCGGACCATAATTGTATCCTTTAAAAGTGTTTTTAAATTTTTAATTATTAATTTTTAACTTACTACCAGCCAGCTGTCCGCAGGCAGCATCAATATCCTTGCCCCTGCTTTGCCTGACATTGACAACCAAATTGCGATTTTCAAGAAAATTCACAAATGCGCTGGTACGTGGAGGGTCTGATTTTGTAAAACCAGCGCCTGGAACAGGGTTGTATTCAATAATGTTGATTTTAACCGGAAAATTACGGCAAAAAACAGCCAGGTCTCTGGCATCAGCAATTGAATCATTGAAATGACCAAAGAGAATATATTCAATGGTAAACCTTTTTGCTGTTTTCTGATGGTAATATATCAGTGCATCCTTTAAGTCACTGAGTGGATGCTTCAGATTAAAGGGAATAATCTTGTCACGTTTTTCATCTGTTGCTGCATGCAATGAAAGTGCAAAGTGGTATTTAGGATCATCGTCGGCCATCTTTTTAATCATCCTGGGAATACCTACACTGGAAACTGTGATCCGCTGTGGTGACATTCCCAACCCTTCAGGGGAAGAAATTTTATCAATGGCGCCCATCACTTGATCATAATTTAAAAAAGGTTCGCCCATGCCCATAAAAACAAGATTTGAAATTGTGCCTCCAATTTGCAACATTGCAGTAACCTGGTCAAATATTTCACCTGTAGTGAGGTTCCGGCTGAAACCAAGCTGTCCTGTGGCGCAAAATTTACAACCCAGCGCACATCCAACTTGCGAGGAGATGCAAACGGTCGAACGATCTCCGGAAGGGATCAGAACCCCTTCAACCATTAAC
The DNA here is from genome assembly GCA_037139855.1 of Bacteroidota bacterium. Lineage (GTDB taxonomy): Bacteria > Bacteroidota > Bacteroidia > Bacteroidales > FEN-979 > CAIVAT01. The sequence goes on along the minus strand of JBAXFM010000006.1, from coordinate 20,544 downwards.
CCGTCATGCAACCGGAATCCAGCCTTTACTGTTCCATCGGAACTATTTTGCCGTGTATCAATGGTCGCCCCATGAAATGAAAAAAAAGTTTGAAGCAACTGCCGGATTACTTTCGGCAAACTTGACATCTCCTCAAATGAATGACAGGATTTTTTCCATAACCACTCATACACCTGATTTGCTCTGAATTTTTTTTCTCCCTGCTGAAGAAAAAAACTTTCTATCTCCGGTTTAGTGAACGACCTGATATCCGGCAAGGGGTTACCACACATCTTTCTTGATTACAGTGGGTTTCATTTTTTCTTTCATCGTTGAAATGAGCCGTTGCATCGTTGTATCAACCTGATAGAGGTAAGAATCCCAATTGGGATTATAAGCCGGATCAGTTTTATCCATCCATTTTTCGATTGGAAACCGGGAAGCCGATTTCAGGTTAAAGTCAGTTAGCGTATATCTGAACTTATTATCTTTCAGCTCCATTTTAATTTGGTAGAATATTTGTCCGCCATCTCTTCTTACACCTGAAGCTTCATCGTTGAAGTAGATCTTCATCCGTCCAACGCCTTCAATCTTTCCGTTTTCCTTACTCTGAACCGTATATACTGACTGGGCATTCAAATAATAGTAGCCGAACCATTCAATGGCTTTGTCATACAGGTATGCCGGTGTTCCCTGCTGTTCAACTACTTCACGATACAGAATTTTTTTTGATTCCGGATCGACGGGAAGCTTATACGGTTGGGCTTGCTGTTGGGCAAACAATGTAATACCAGTTAAACCCAGGAGAATAGTAAAACTGAGTATATAAAAACTGTGTCTCATATTATAATTTTTTAACTACTACAATATTAGGTAAAATATAATAAAAAAGCCCTGATTGCTCAGGGCTTTTTTGAACAGTGTTGTTAACGATTAATACATGTCTCCCATTCCGCCCATGCCTGGATTCATTGGTGGCATTGCTGGTTTTTCTTCTTTATGGGTAGCAAGTACACATTCGGTTGTAAGCAACATGCTTGCAATGGAAGCTGCATTTTCGAGTGCAACGCGTGCAACTTTGGTAGGATCTATGACCCCTGCCTGATAAAGGTTTTCATACACATCGGTACGGGCGTTGAAACCAAAATCGTCTTTGCCTTCTTTTACCTTTTGAATAACGACAGAACCTTCAAGTCCTGCATTTTCCACGATCTGGCGAAGAGGTTCTTCAAGTGCACGTTTAATGATGGCGATCCCTGTGGTTTCGTCTTCATTTTCGCCTTTCAAATTTTCAATTGCCTTCTGAGCACGCAGATATGCAACGCCACCACCGGGGATAATTCCCTCTTCAATGGCCGCGCGGGTTGCATGGAGTGCATCGTCAAAACGATCTTTCTTCTCCTTCATTTCGATTTCAGATGCAGCACCCACATAGATTACTGCAACACCACCGGCTAATTTTGCAAGACGTTCCTGGAGTTTTTCCTTATCATAATCGGAAGTGGTTGTGCCAATCTGCGTTTTGATCTGATTGATACGGGCATTGATATCTTCCTTTTTGCCACTTCCATTGATGATCGTAGTATTTTCCTTATCAATGGTTACTTTTTCAGCCTGACCAAGATACTGTAAAGTAGCATCTTCGAGCTTATAACCTTTTTCTTCACTGATAACGGTACCGCCGGTAAGAGCCGCGATATCTTCAAGCATTTCCTTGCGGCGATCGCCGAATCCCGGAGCCTTTACAGCAGCAACTTTCAGCGTACCACGAATCTTATTCACAACGAGAGTTGCAAGAGCCTCTCCTTCAACGTCTTCACTAACGATAATGAGAGGACGGCCGGTTTGAACTACCTTTTCCAAAACAGGAAGAAGATCCTTCATAACGCTTACCTTCTTTTCATAGATCAGGATGTAAGGTGTTTCATAAACAACTTCCATCTTTTCGGTATCAGTTACAAAATAAGGGCTGATATAACCACGATCGAACTGCATGCCTTCAACAACTTTCACAGTTGTTTCAATCCCTTTGGCCTCTTCAATGGTGATAACACCCTCTTTTTTTACTTTGTCCATAGCCTGGGCAATCATTTTGCCAATAAAGCTATCGTTGTTTGCCGAAATTGAAGCAACCTGCTCAATTTTCTCCATGCTGTCGCCAACCTGCTTGGTTTGTTCTTTCAGCGATTTGATGACTTCAGCAACTGCTTTGTCAATGCCGCGTTTTAAATCCATTGGATTAGCACCGGCAGTAACATTCTTTAGTCCGGTGGTAAAAATAGCCTGAGCTAAAACAGTGGCAGTGGTTGTACCATCGCCGGCGAGATCACTGGTTTTGGAAGCAACTTCCTTTACCATCTGAGCGCCCATGTTTTCCACAGCGTCCTTCAGTTCAACTTCTTTTGCAACAGTCACGCCATCTTTGGTAACGATAGGACTTCCATATGATTTATCAATAATGACATTGCGGCCTTTGGGTCCAAGTGTCACCTTTACGGCGTTCGAAAGTTCATCAACACCTTTCTTTAACGCTTCTCTAGCTTTAATGCTAAAGATAATATCTTTTGCCATTTTTTTAATTTTTATAGGGTTTGTTCTTAATTTCTTACCTGGTTTCGACAGTTAAATAACCGCTACGATGTCGGATTCGCGCATAATGAGATAATTTCCACCATCAACGGTGATTTCTGTGCCGGCATATTTGCCATAGAGTACACTGTCTCCAACTTTAACGGTCATGGGTTCGTCCTTTTTACCAGGACCAACTGCAACAACGATTCCTTTTTGTGGTTTTTCCTTAGCTGTATCAGGAATGATAATTCCACCAGCTGTCTTGTCTTCAGCCGCGGCAGCTTCAACCAGTACACGGTCAGCCAACGGTTTAATCTTCACATTTGCCATTTTACGTTATAATTTAAAGTTAAACATTACAATTCTTTACCTTTTCATGAAGGTTACCCCACATAGTCATAATTTATGCCAATGATGATAAGATGAATTAATCTGGACATTTTTTCAGTTTCAACCCCAAAATAAATAAAAATGTCAGACTGTGCTGACAATCTGACACGCTTATTCAGACCTATGAGGTCTTGATCATTGTTATTTTTTCTGAGCAGGGGGTGCTTGAAAATCCTGAATCGGAGCAGTTTTGCTTTCATCAATCTGCTTCTGGATTTCACTTTGAGTTGCATCAGCTTTTCCCTGGGTTTTAGGGATGACGAAGATGGAGAAAAGACTTAAAACCAGCAGGGTAAGTGCAAGAGTCCAGGTGGTTTTTTCGAGAAAATCAGCCGTTTTGCGAACACCCATGAATTGGTTAGAAGAGGCAAAATTTGATGCCAGTCCACCACCTTTTGAATTCTGAACTAAAACAACCAACACCATCAACACACAGACGATCAGGATGAGAACGGAGATTAAAATGTAAAGACCCATTTTTATTTACGATTTACGATTTGTGATTTACGATTAAAACACCCAAAATGACGATCAGAAATTGAGTTTTTCAATTTGGGCTGCAAAGAAACGACTTTTTTCTTGATTAAGCAAGGACAATTTCTCATAAATATGAATGGCCTTTTGTATATTGCCTTGCTGCGCATATAATTGTGCCAAAGTTTCACTCACAATTTCTTCGTCATCGAAGTTGCTCCTTATGGCGCTGTCGGTAGCATTGAAAAAAGCCGTGTTTGGCTTGGAAATCCTGGGTTCATCAATAATAAACTTTTCAATAAGCGAAGCTTTCGAAGCAGTAGGTTTGGGATATGCAACTGGTTCATTGGCGGAGATTGGCTCTCTCCTTTTTTCAGCAGCAATTTCTTCAAGCCGTTTATTAACAATAGCGAGCAGTTCCTGCTGGGTCATTCGTTCATATGGAGGAGAAACACTGTCAATCATCCCTGGTATCTCGTTTTCAGGGTGAAGACTCCACTCTGCCTGCTGGACCGGCTGGGGCGTTGGAGATGGAGTTGGAACCGGGACTATAATTGTAACAGGAACAGGAGAAGTGGTTTTCTCTCTTTCAGAGGGAAGTACCGGAATGTTTCTGGCATACCCGATCAATTCCTTGAGAATACTGCGATCTCCAGCATAGGCTGCCGCTTTTTTAAGCTGGTTTGGATATTGATTGTCTCCTTCCGCGTAAAAATTAAAGGCAAGCAACACTTGTCCGGTCTGACAATATGGATAACGCGATACAAAATCTTCAAACATCCGCAGACTTTGATCGTCAACCAGGCCCGGGTCATGTAAATATCCTGAAAATTGCTGGCTGGTCATATGATATAAATCATCTTTTTAAAAATCACCAGTTAACCACGGCTTTATTGAAAATATCCTGAACAAGTTGTTCTGTAATATCTGCAATAAGTCCATCCTGCACAGATGAAAGATTGTAGGTACTCGCATAGTCCACATAACGTGAAAATGTTTGTTCCCAGTTTTGTTTTGTATCTGTTTTATTGGTGAATTTCACACTCACTACGATGGTGAGCCGGTTCATGGCAGCGGTTTCATTTCCCTGGATCGCCACCGGTACAACAACATACTGGGTAATGGCTCCATCCAGATTGAGATCGCCGCTGCGGTCAACCAGCACCAGATTTGTTTGCGATGTAAAATAATTTCGCAAAGCATCCGTAAAAGTTCTCGATAGCGTTGGCACTACCAACCCGGCATTGTTCGGGATATAGGCAATTGAAACCGTTTTTACACTGGGAGAAATTGAGGCACCGGTAAATGAATAACTCATCCGGCATGAATTCAACAACAACATCAGCACAATCAAGCTTGTCGTGAAACATGTCAGATTGGAGAATCCGGAATAGCGATAATGCTTTTGCTTCAACATATTTTCAATTGATTCCCAAAGATAAGTAATATTATTCGATGTCATATTCCTTGATCTTCCGGTAAAGTGTGCGTTCTGAAATTCCAAGTTCGTTTGCAGCATCCTTGCGTTTTCCTTCATGTTTTGCAAGAGCCCTTTTAATAAAATCAATTTCTTTTTTTTCGAGTGACAGGGATTCTTCCACTTCTTCGGGTTCCTGTATCGGCTCCTGGTCATCAAAACTTTTTGCCGGGCGATGCACAATCATTGGCTGGGAAGGTTCTTTAACCTCTTCCAAATCCTTATAGAGCCGCTGGATCAGGTGGGTATTTTCTCCAAGGTTATTATTGATATCATCCTCATTCCGCATAAGGTTCATCACGAGTTGCTTCAGGTCATTCATGTCTTTCTTCATGTCAAAAAGAACCTTATAGAGCAACTCTCGTTCGTTGAATTTCGATGAATCTTCTCCTTTGTATAAAACAGGTAGTTCACTGGAATGTCCCTGGGGCATGTATTTGAGCAGGATTGAACCATCGATCATCCTGTTTTTTTCGATGATGGAAATCTGATCGGTCAGATTTTTCAGCTGACGGATGTTCCCCGGCCATCTGAAATTCCGGAGCATCTGCTGAGCATCCTCCTCAAGCTGGATAGCGGGCATCCTGTATTTTTCAGCAGCATCAGAAGCAAACTTTCTGAACAGCAGGTAAATGTCATCTTTTCGTTCACGCAAAGGCGGAACAAGAATGGGAACAGTATTTAAACGGTAGTAAAGGTCCTGTCTGAATTTACCATTGGAAATAGCATCGGGAATATTGACATTGGTAGCGCCAACTACGCGTACGTTGGTTTTTAACACCTTGGATGAACCAACCCGCATAAATTCTCCCGATTCTAAAACACGCAGCAGCCTCACCTGGGTTCCCAGGGGAAGTTCGGCCACTTCATCCAAAAAAATTGTGCCGCCGTCAACCACTTCAAAATAACCCTTGCGTGCTTCATGAGCCCCGGTAAACGAGCCTTTCTCATGCCCAAAAAGTTCTGAATCGATCGTTCCTTCAGGGATTGCGCCACAATTCACAGCGATATACGGACCATGTTTCCGAGCACTCATCTGATGAATGATTTTCGGGAAAAATTCTTTTCCGGTACCACTTTCACCGCTTATCAGCACTGTTATATCAGTTGCAGCAACCTGCCGGGCAATGTCAATCGCCCGGTCAAGAATGGGAGAGTTGCCGATGATACCAAAGCGCTGTTTAATAGTCTGGATATCCATGGATAATTTATCTGAGCTGTGCGTTAAAATTTGAAACCATGGCCCGCAGAAGTTTTTCCATGACTTTTTCAATCTCTTTATCTGTCAGTGTCTTGTCCTCATCCTGAAGGATGAGGTTGAGGGCATATGATTTTTTTCCGGGAGCAATTTTTTCCCCCTCATACACATCAAATAAACCAACTTTCTTCAATAGCTTTTTTTCAGTCTGAAGTGCTATTTTTTCAATCTGGGCAAAGGTAATTTCAGCATCGACCAAAAGGGCAAGGTCGCGCCGGACCTCCGGGAATTTTGAAATTCCTTTATATTGGGTGCTCTTAACAGGTATCAACGAAAATAAATAGTCCCAATTCACCTCTGCAAAATACACTGGTTGCTTGCAGTCAAAGGTTTTTAACACGTGGTTACTCAATGAACCAATAATGAAAATGCTTTTTTCATTAAATAAATACTGCAATCCCTCGCTTATCAGGTTTGATTGATAAGGTTCAACTTTCCATCCATTAAATGCAATCGCCAATTTACTGCATACCCCCTCCACAAAACCCTTCAAATCATAAAAATCAACCAGTCTGTCAGCGGAATTCCAGTTTTCAGACAGAGACCGTCCGGTCATGACCAAAGAGAGATGTTTTTCCTCGTGATACCCCTGTAACGGATCTGCTTTTGATGATCGGGTTGAATATACTCTGCCGAATTCAAACATCTTGAGGTCTGAAATTTTTCGGTTCTGATTATAAACGATACTTTCGAGTGCCCCATAAAGCAAAGTTTGTCGCATTACATCCAGATCACGGCTGATCGGATTAAGCATTTTCACAGCCTGTTCAACCGGATAATCAGGATTTCCCGTATAGTAGGTCGATTTTGTGAGTGAGTTATTCATAATTTCATTGAACCCATTGGCAGCCAGGTAATCTGAAACCATATTCTGAACCTTCTCCGGGTCAGGTTTAATGGTATAGGAGAGTGAGGCTCTTACTTCCTCATGAAGTTCAATGTTGTTGTAACCATAAACCCGTAAAATTTCTTCAATCACATCGGCTTCACGTGTCACATCTACTTTATTGGCAGGTACTTTCATACGGATTCCCGACCCAGAACCAATTTCATCCAGAACATTCATACCCAGGTCGGTCAGTATATTTTTAACAACCTGGCGATTGAGAACCTTACCAACAAGGCGGTCGAGGTTACTATATGAAAGTTGAACAATGTTTGGTGACATAGCAGCTGGATAAACATCAACGATTTCTGATGAAATCTCGCCCCCGGCCATCTCCCTGATCATCATGGCAGCACGTTTGAGTGCATATACAGTGATGTCGCAATCGGCGCCACGTTCAAATCGAAAAGATGCATCTGTTTGTAGTCCGTGACTTCTGGAGGTTTTCCGGATATGCCGTGGTTCAAAATAAGCGCTTTCAAGAAACACGCTGGTTGTTTCTTCAGTCACACCCGACTTAATGCCTCCGAACACACCGGCAATGCACATCGGTTCAACCGAATTGCAAATCATCAGGTCATTTTCCGAAAGTTCACGTTCGACATTATCCAGGGTTATGAATTTCGTTCCTTTTGGATATTTTCTGATGATGACCTTATTTCCGGCAATCCGATCGCAGTCAAATGCATGAAGTGGCTGACCAAGTTCCATCAGAACGTAATTGGTAATATCCACAATGTTGTTGATTGGGCGCAGGCCAACACTGATCAGACGGTTTTTTATCCATTCCGGCGATTCGGTTACATGGATCCCCGAAATCGTTATTCCGGAATAACGGAGGCAGGCATCTTTATCGTCAATGATTACATCTATATGCCGGTTGTCGTGATCAACTTTAAACAAAGAAACATCCGGAATTATAAGATGGCTGTGCCCGGAAGAGATTGTCTCTTCCCTGCCAAAATTGTTCGCTACGGCAACCAGATCACGTGCCACGCCCAGATGAGAGGATGCATCAACACGGTTTGGCGTTAGTCCAATGGTAAAAGTGACATCATTTTCAATCTTGAAATATTCATTAGCCGGCATTCCAACAGGAGCATTTTGTTCAAGCACCAGTATCCCGGCATGAGTAGTTCCAATTCCGAGTTCATCTTCGGCGCAAATCATGCCTTCCGAAATTTCTCCCCTGATTTTGGTTCGCTGGAGGGTTAATTCCTTGTCATTGAAATACAAGGTTGTTCCAATGGTTGCCACAGCGACTTTTTGACCTTTTGCAACATTGGCGGCACCACACACGATGTTCAACGGTTCATCTGAGCCAACATTAACAGTGGTGATGCTCAGATGATCAGAATTGGGATGTTTCTCACAGGTCAAAACTTCTCCGATATATACTCCCTTGAGGCCTCCTTTAACTGATTGGAAAGCGTCCATACTCTCAACTTCCAGCCCACACCCGGTCAACATTTCCGCCACCTTGTCAGGTGTAAGATCAAGGTCATGATATTGTTTAAGCCAATTATAGGAAATCTTCATTTGTCTGTTGTATTTAAGAGCAAAATTAGCAATAAAAATGGTACTAACTAAGAGATCAATCCCCAATTTTGCTGCTTCTTGTCTATTTGGAGCAGGTGTTGTGCCAGAATGTCATTGTCCTTTTTTATGAGCGGAGGGTCATGACTGATAATCTCTGAGGCTAAACTTCTGGCATATTTCAATATTTTTTCATCTTTAACAATATCAGCAATACGCAGATCGATGATCCCGCTTTGTTGTGTACCCTGCAGATCGCCTGGCCCACGAAGTTGCAAATCGGTTTCGGCAATTTCAAAGCCATCATTTGTTCGCACCATCGTCGAAATTCGCTTCCGTGCATCCGCAGAAAGTTCATAACTGCTCAACAGAATGCAGTATGACTGGTCAGCACCTCTGCCAACCCGACCCCTTAACTGGTGAAGCTGTGAAAGTCCAAACCGCTCTGCATTTTCAATAACCATTACCGAGGCATTTGGCACATCAACACCCACCTCGATAACAGTTGTTGCAACCATGATCTGTGTTTTTCGCTCAACAAACCGTTTCATTTCATCATCCTTAACCTGTTGCTTCATTTTCCCATGAACCATGCTAACGGCATATTGAGGAAATGGAAATTCCTCAACAATAGCTTTATATCCATCTTCCAGATTTTTCAAATCAAGGGTCTCAGATTCCTGTATCAGAGGAAAAACGATATAAACCTGGCGCCCCTCGTTAACCTTATCACGTATAAATCTGAATACTTTTCCGCGTTCAGGTTCGTAAACATGTTTGGTGACAATTGGTTTCCTGCCTGGTGGAAGTTCATCAATGATGGAAGTATCCAGGTCCCCGTATAGCGTCATGGCCAGTGTACGTGGTATCGGGGTGGCTGTCATCACCAGAATATGCGGGGTCACTACATTTTTCTCCCACAGTTTTGCCCGTTGTGCAACGCCGAACCGATGCTGTTCGTCAATTACCACAAGCCCCAGGTTTTTAAATTTAACCTTTTCTTCAATGAGTGCATGTGTTCCTATCAGGATATGCACTGTTCCTTCGTTCAGTCCATCCTGGATTACACGCCTTTCAGCCCGTTTGGTTGAACCGGTAAGCAACTTCACAACCAAATTCAAACCAGTCACCATGCCGGTAATGGTATTAAAATGTTGTCGGGCCAGGATTTCTGTCGGAGCCATCAGGCAACTCTGAAATTGATTATCAAGCGCAATCAGCATGGTCATGAGCGCTACCATTGTTTTTCCGCTGCCGACATCTCCCTGGAGCAACCGGTTCATCTGGTTTCCTGAACCAAGATCTGCCCTGATCTCCCGGATCACACGCTTTTGCGCCTTTGTTAGTTCAAAGGTTAAATGTTGATGATAAAACTGATTGACAAAATCGCCAACTTTTAAAAAACGATGGCCTTCGTGTTTCAGCAATCTTCCGTAGCGTTGTTTTGCAAGCCTGAGTTGAATGTAAAATAACTCTTCAAATTTCAATCTTGTTTGTGCCTTTTTTAGCAATTCAGGACTTTGTGGATAATGGATGTTTAGAAAAGCTTCCTGCCTGTTAATCAACCGCAGACGATGAATGATATCTGTCGTAAGACTTTCCTGCATCATGAATTTGTCGTGCAGTAAAACGGTCTTAACAAGTTTTCCAATTCCTTTATAATCGAGTCCTTTTGCTTTTAGCTTTTCTGTCGAATTATAAATCGGTCGGATTATTTCACTCAGGGGCAACGGTAGCGTCGTAGGTATTTCCAGTTCAGGGTGGGGTATGTTCCATCTTCCGTTAAAAACAGCCGGTTTGCCAAAAATAACATATTCCTGCTGCGGCGAAAGCATTTCCAATACCCATTTAACTCCCTGAAACCATACAAGGTCAATTTCGCCGCTCTCATCCCGAACGGTGGCTACCAGTCGCTGGTGATGTGGAGAACCAATTGTCTGAATGTGAACGATTCTGGCTTTAATCTGGATATAGGATGATTCATCCCGGATTTCGGCAATCTGATAAAATTTGCTCCTGTCAACGTATCGGAATGGAAAGTAAGTCAGTAAATCGCCAATAGTATGTATACTCAATTCCTTTTTCAGCAAATCAGCCCGCGGCGGACCCACACCTTTAAGATACTCAATCGGGGTTTCAAGAAATGGAGTGATCATCGTTTATATTGAAAAAGGCTGTCTCAACCCTGTGAGACAGCCTCTGAAAAGTATTATCCTGAGTCGGGCGCTGATTAAATAACCTGACTAATATTCCCAAAGATTAGATTCGAAATCGAAAATGTTGTTCTTGGCCTTTTCGGCTTCCAGCAGGGCATCCACGCCCGTTGCATATTCGTTGATGGTTCTGTCGTAAACATTTTCCTCTTTATATACATAGCTGGAGAACATCCTTTTCATAAACACATCATCATACGTTAATCTGCCGGCAGCGCCATTTTTCAGATTAAACATTTCATTTTTTGCGAAAAGATTGCGGCACTCCGGAAAATAAATCCAGAAAAGAGGTTTTGGTCCGCGGTAGTTTCCATTATCATCCAGATCGTCCATAATCGGGCAAATTCCAAGAATTCTAACCTCCATTACAGAACGTTGCCGATCAAAATAATAATCCTCTTTTATTCGAAGCGTTTTCACATCAACTGCTTCAAAAGTTTTGGTAATCACTGTATCATAATCGTCATACGGTTCATACGGACGCTTCAACGTCATCTTTTTTTGTGACTGAAGCTGATCCATCAGTTCTTTGTATGTACTTGGCACAAGAAATTGATCAGAGAGTGCTGAATATGCAGTAATCGTACCTTCTTTTAACCCGTCCATCACTATCTGCATGAAACTCTTCCAGTTGTTCTGTGGCTTTTCAGGGAAATAAAAGGTTTGGTTCATTTTTTCCTTCATATCCAGAACCCGCCAAATTCTACGCGTCCAGGTAATATCGGCTTCCCGTAAATACGGATAAGGGATAGGCTGGACCTGAATGATTGCTGTCCTGTCATAAACGCCATCTCTGGGAGGACCTTCCAGAACCTGGGAAAAAGATGTCAGTTTTAATCCTGCCACGAAGAGAGATATTAAAACCAAGAACAGTGCTTTTTTCATAAAACCTCCTGATTACTGTTAGTTCACTTTTAAATTTATACCTGCAATGGTACGATCACCGTCAGGCCCTTTCACACTAATCTCCTCACACCAGATACGCTGATTTTTCTTGCCTTCCTGTATCAATTTGACAATTTCAGGGGTTAACCGGTTACCCTGAACTTTCACATTGAAAACGTCTCCTGATCTAAAAGTACCAAAGGTAAATGAAGTTACAACATATGTCAGATTGAAATCAAAACCGGCTGGCATTTCAGGAATCAGGTAGGGACTTGCTAAAAGCAAGCTTTTGGCGATAAATCCTTCATTCTTTCCGCCGATTTTTGCAATTGGATCCGGAACGGTTTTCAAACGAAAAGTAAAAGCGCCCATGTTTTTCGGCTTGCCTGAGAATACGGCAGAAACACTTACAATAGCCTCTTTATTTCCTCGCGTAAGATTGTTAACAATATAACTTTTCCCATCTGGAGCAAGCTTGATAGACCCTGTGGAAATTGTTGGGGTAATGCGCTCAGGGCCTCCGGGAACGGAAATGGATACCGGGTTGTCAACGCCAATGTAGAAAACATTCATCTTCGTCGGTGAAATGGTGAGGGCAGGTTTTGCTACGATAAACTCATCTTTAAAATGAAAAGACATGGTATCGCCAAGTGGGCTTACAATTTTTATAATCCCGGCAAATTTCTTAAGGCCTTCAGAGCTGCCTCCCAGTTTCAAAGTAACCACACCGGAAGTTCCCTCAACGGGAGTGGCATTTTTAAAATTGGATGGGGTCAGGGTATCTGAACCTAAAGTGTAACGAACAACCGGGTTTTGCTTTGTATCGTAAGCAGCGACAAGAATTTCAGCCTGGTACTCGTCTCCAAGAAAAATGTAACTGCTTTTTGGAATAACCTTTGCCTGTATCTCGTCGAATTTCCAATCTTCAGCAGAGATTGTTGTAAATAAATTATTAACAACATCAAATTCAGCATTATAAACCTCTGCTTTAAGTTCATTGAGAATGGTGACTGTAGCCGCTATGATTGTGCGGTAGAAATTGTGCATCTCCCAGTTTTGCTTTTTACCATCGGCAGTTTTATAATCTCCTGTGGTAACCAATCCGATTTTAATTGTTTCTCTGTATTTCGGATCAACCAGGTCAAGCATTTGCTTTTTATAGGTTTCAATTTTCTGACGTAAAACTTTCGCTTCACCCGCAGAACCATCTTCCGAACTTCCGATGAAAAAACGGGTTGGCGTATTATAGTCATCTTTACGTTTAATTTTCCTCAGATTAAATGTTTTAGCGCTATCTAAAGACTTAAGCCCTTCAGCGCGCAAAATCACCACATACCTCAGACTGTCAATATACCGTGTAAGGTTATCAGACAATTTTTGAACTTTTTGAGCCTTTTCCCAATAAGGTCCCACCTTATTTGGATTTAACTGGTACTGGATCTTGAATTTTGAATAGGTATTATCTAACTTAGTTGAGAAGTTCGAAGTCGTGTTCTCCATACTCTCATTAACCACAAGAAATGCATCCATGATTTCTTTCGAGACGTTCAGAGCGAGCAACGCCGTTAGAACGAGATACATCATCCCGATCATCTTTTGCCTCGGTGTCTCTTTATATCCAGCCATCTAGTTATAGTTATATATTATATTATTACGAGTAAATCCTGAATTATTTTCCGCCAACACTCATCGCAGAGAGCATGTTGCCATAAACTCTATTCAAGGCAACAATATTTTTGGTCAGATTATCCACTTCAGTTTTGAATTTTTCGGTATTGGCCATTGATTCATTCAGGTTCACCGCAAATTTATTCATAACAGTGTTAAACTTGTTGGTGTTTTCCATCTGTTGATTAGAACCCTGTAAATGCAGTTCATAAAGGGCGTTGAGGGCAGAAAGGTTGGTAGAGATCCGCTGAAGTTCCTTGTTATAAACAGTTCCGCCTGTAGAGGAGGCGCTAAGTGTTTCTGCCGTTTTTGAGAGCAGGGTTGCCGATTCGTTGTATTTCTCAATAAATTTATTGGCTGAAGATGCAGCGTTGACGATGCTTGCAGAAAACGCCTTGTTGGCAGTCACATCCTCCTTTAGGGATTCACTCACCTCGGCAAACATGGTTGAGAGCGTAGCAGCGCTTTTTGCCGTTGATTTGATGTGGGCCAGTTGTTCTGTAGAAGCCTGAACATTCTGATCGAGGGATTGCGCCGTTTTACGATAGGAATCATTTAAAATGTTCACCGATTCAGTAGCGCTTTTCATGGTAGTCACATATTTGTCATTGGCCAATGAAGCATCAGCCACATTCGACAACTTTGAGGTGGTTTCAGAAAGGTTCGTCAATCCGGTGCTAAGGCTTGCAATCAGTTCCGGGCCGATCTTTGCTTTTTCCAGCATTTTGTCCAGCTCCTGGGTAAGTGTATCTTTTTTACCAAAGGTTTTACCTGCATCAGGGCCTTCAGCATCTTCCAGGCCTGCTAACTGCGGATAGACCAGGCTCCAGTCGGGATCAACATGGGGCGGCTCAAATGCTGAGAAAAAAAAGATCAGGGATTCCGTACCCAAGCCTATGATCAACATCGTGTCTGCCCCCGTATAGTGGTTAATTTTAAACAAAGCACCAATAATAACGACAGCAGCGCCCCAGCCATAAAGCTTCGACATGAAATTCTTATAACCCTTTGTTCTTACAAGATCGAGTAAAGCCATAGTATAAAAAGATTAAGTGTTAATGATGTGACTAAGTAAGTTAAATATTTATCTGTATACTTTAGAAGCCCGCGAAGGATTATCATCGCGCTGACGACCGAGGAAATTCTGAACACAGCGGAAACCGATGTAACATTTTGCGGTATCCTGATATTCATAGGCACGGGTAGAAACCCGAAGAAAATAAGCAACATCCTTCCAGGAGCCTCCGCGGGTAACCTTCCTTTTTAACGCAGGCGGATCAGTATCCTTGGCATTGTATTTATAATCGGGGTTCAAGTCCCAGGAAAAATTATATGAAGAAGGATGAAATGCGGTTACAGTCCATTCCGCCACATTCCCAGCCATATCATACAAACCATAATCATTGGCAGGATAATGGGCGACGATCACAGTTGTAGCGCCTCCATCGGCAATATAATCGCCCCGCATGGGTTTGAAGTTTGCCAGGAAACAACCTTTATCATTGCGTGTATAGGGTCCTCCCCATGGATAGGGATTTCCATCATATCCACCGCGGGCAGCCCATTCCCATTCACCTTCGGTTGGCAAACGGAAATCACTGACATATGTCTCTCCCTTTTTAAAATTGAGTGCACTGTTCTTAAGTTGTGTTCTCCATATGCAGAACGCATTGGCCTGTTTCCAGTTTACTCCAACCACGGGATAGTTATCATAAGCAGGATGCCAGAAATATTTTTCGGTACTCGGATCGTTGAAAGAGTAAGCATAATCATGAATCCAGCATAGCGTATCGGGAAACACATTGATCACCTCTTTCCGTACATAAACAGAACGATCTTTCAAACCCTGTGGACGATTAGCCAAACTAGCCTCTTTGGGGTCGGGCTGAGCGCTATAATCTTTCCGGGAGGCAGCCTTCAGGTCAACAAAATAATATTCAAAATAAAGTTTGCGGGTGTCAATCTCTTTTCTTCTAAAATATCGCTCATTTTCAGGAAGATACATCTGTGCCAAGGCATCACGGACATCCTGCTGATCAGAATTCCATTCTAATTTGCTTTCCCAGTTCAGGAAAGGAGGATCAAACTGCTCGCCGGTTTTTTTGTTTTCCGAAATAAAATAGAGTTCAGGCTTGGTTTCGCCAAGGATTCGCCGTGCAATAGAGTCACGCACCCAATAAACGAACTGCCTGTATTCATTGTTCGTAATTTCGGTCTGGTCCATGTAAAAGGCCTGCACCGTAACTGTTTTTGGGTTATTCAACTGTGCATATGGCATATCCTCATCACTGACACCCATGGTATAAGCGCCCATTGGAACGTAAACCATGCCAAACGGATCCGGTGAATAGTATCGCTTTCGGTTTTTTACTCCCGTAAGCTCACCACTTCCTGAGTTACCACAACTTCCAAGAAAGACAAGAAGAGCGGAATAAATGAGCAGTTTTTTCATTTGTTGGCAGATTTATAGATGAAAAATAACGCTACGTATTGAGGTTTATTATGTTAATATACAGTTTGTCAATACAAAACGGCAAATTTACACTTTTTATTTTATAAGAAACGTGTATTTCTGTAACTTTTCCTGAATTTATCGGTGTCAATCTTAAAGCAATAATTCACCATGATTTCCATACTGCCACTGCTATACTTACTTACAGCAGAGGTAGTGATATCATAGGCAACACCAATTCGAAGTCCTTTAATGACAACGCCTGCAAGCACCGAAACGGCATCCTGAAGACGGTAGCCAAGCCCTCCGTAAAATTTATTATTATACATTATTAATGCACTTGCATTTAATTGAAGAACGGCGCCATCAAACATAATCTGGGCCGAAGGGAGCAACTCAAAAGCAGGATGATTCGGAAGCGTCCATTGGTACCCACCATTTAAATAAAAGGTGCGACGCATCTGATAGGAGGTTTTTTTTCCTTTGGTTTGCAAAATATTTTGAGCGGATAACCCTACATAATATTTGTCAGGCACCTTATAAAAAACACCTAAGCCAAGGTCGATCGCCATATCGCTCGTTTTCCCTGTCGCCTGGCCAAGAACAGGATCAGGATCCACCACCGGCTTGAATTTTGAGCCGTCATAACTTATATTGCACAGATTTCCCTGCAATCCGAATGACAGTTCTCCTGACCACATGTCCATTCTGTAAGCATAACCAAGTTGTACGACGATATTTTTGAAAGTGCCAATCTGATCCTGTGAAATTGACCCTCCTATTCCTCCATGTAGTTTTCTGATGGGTGAATCGGCCGTTAATAAAAATGTTTGTGGCGCAGATTTGGTCCCATCGGTATCTTTCCAACCCATCCATTGCTGGCGTGCAAGTCCTGTAATGTTAATACCCCCGCTTCCCCCTGCAAAAGCAGGATTTGTTGCCATATTTGTAAACATATAGTGCGTAATGAGCGTAGGTTGCTGGGCATGCAAGGTCATCCCACCCTGCAAAACAAGAATGATAAGAAGATATAAAGCTCTTATTTTAAAAATATTGAGATAAGCCAATCTATGCAATGTCAAAAAATGATTGTTAGGTTCGTTCGAAAAACGGGATAAAAGTACAGCTTTTTTTGTTACTCCCACCATGTCAAAGCCAATTTAAACTCAGTCAAAGCACGGGATGCATCGAAAAGAGTGCATCCGGCATATTTATACAAGATATTACTTAAAATGTTACATTGTTTAACGCACATTCATTGCTTGCATTGTGTAGCAATCAAATATCTTTGCATCCGGTAACCGGTAAACATTAAAAAAAAACATTATGTCTGCTTTTCTAATCAAAGAAAAACCCTTTTCACGCAAATGGTTTTTATCCTACACCCTCATCATCATGGGAGCCTTTATCCTTGCAACAAGTTTTGTGTTGTTCATCACACCATATAAAATCGTCCCGGGAGGTGTTTATGGAATTTCCATCGTAATGCACTACCTCCTGGGAACCCCTGTCGGACTCGTGGCGCTGTGTTTCGATATTCCGCTGACATTAATCGGGATTAAATTTTTAGGCCCAAGGTTTGGGATGAAAACCGTTGTCGGGTTTTCCCTTACAGCCATCTTTACTGATACGCTGACTTTTTTCTGGGGATTTGAACCCCTGGTAAACGGGGATGCATTGTTGTCGTCCATTTTCGGCGGGGTTCTGGCCGGTCTTGGACTTGGACTGATCTTTAAGTCAAAAGCTACGTCGGGGGGAAGTGATATTGTGGCCATGATCCTTGCAAAATATACAAGGCTTCCTTTGGGAATGCTGATGATCTATGTTGACTCAGCCATTGTACTCATCGGTTTGGTGGTATTCCGTGACTGGAAAATTCCGCTGTACTCATGGATTGTGATATTTATTACCGGAAAAGTAATCGATGTGGTTCTTGAGGGGGTGAGTTATGACAAGAGTGTATTCATCATTTCAGATAAATATGAAGAAATCAGAGATAAAATAATCAACAACCTCGACCGGGGCGGTACTTATATCGACGTGAAAGGCATGTATAACAATGCAGAACGCCGGATGATTCATACCGTGGTAAGCCGGAGAGAACTCGGACTGCTGGAGGAATACATTCACGAAATCGACCCGAAAGCTTTTCTTACTGTAACAGATGCTACGGAAATACTGGGAGAAGGCTTCAAATCGTTGCAGGAAAAGGTTAATGCTTAAACAGTTTCATAATATCCTGCCCGTTGGCAAAGATCAGCAGGCCAAAGAGGATAACCATTCCCACAATCTGTGCATATTCCATGAATTTATCGCTTGGTTTGCGCCGGAATATGATCTCGTATAGTAAAAACATCACATGCCCGCCGTCAAGCGCAGGAATAGGCAGAACATTCAGAATCGCCAGCATGATCGACAGAAAAGCAGTGAGAGACCAGAAAGCTCCCCAGTCCCAGGTGGAGGGAAAAATATTACCGATGGTGATAAAACCGCCAACCGACTCATAGGCTTTTTCCTGGGAGAATAAGAGTTTGATGGATTTGATGTAATTACCCGCCTGATCGAACGTTTTTGCCACTCCGGCCGGTATGGCGGAAATCACGTTATAACTTTTATCCTTGAACGTAAAATAATTGGCTGGTCCCTTGGGATATACGCCGATAAGGCCAGCCTCAGGAACTTTTACAGCGAGCCGGACAGTATCCTTTCCACGAAGGACCATCACCTGCACCGTTTTATTTTTATAGTGCTGAACAGACGACCTGAACTGGTCAAAATAAATCCGGACAGAGTCGTTCAACCCAATAATTTTATCGTTGACTTTCATCCCTGCGGCCTCGGCAGGTGAACCAACCGTAAATTTCCCCGCCTCAAACGGAAACCTTACAGCAATAAAATCCGGTGACTTTTGTTTAATCAATTTGCCGATAAAGTCATTCGGAATCTGAACATCCATTTTCTGGCCATCGCGCATCACCTGCACTGTTTTAGCCTCTTCAAGAATGATCGTTTTGGGAATCGCAGCAAAATCTTCAATTACTTTATTGTCTACCGAAAGAATGATATCGCCGTTGCGCAGTCCCATCTGATAGCCCAGCGAATCAACCGAAATGCCATATTTTACCTGAGTTGAAGGGAGATATTGCTCGCCCCATACTGCCAGCATGATCACATAAATGGCAATGGCTAACAGGATATTGACTGTTACACCGCCCAACATTACAATCAGTCGCTGCCATGCCGGCTTGGAACGAAGTTCCCAGGGCTGAGGAGGTTGTTTCATCTGTTCCTTATCCATCGACTCATCAATCATTCCAGAAATTTTGACATAACCACCCAGGGGAATCCAGCCCACACCATATTCCGTATCACCTTTTTTAAATTTAAAAAGTGAGAACCATGGATCAAAAAAGAGGTAGAATTTTTCAACCCGGATTTTAAAAACACGGGCTGCAATAAAATGGCCGAACTCGTGAAAAATTACAAGGATAGACAAACTGAGCAATAACTGTATGACTTTTATTACGATTTCCATGCGTTGTTCATAATTACAAATTAATACTTTCTTGAATGAAATATAAATTCGTCGGCCTTCGCCTGGGTTTCCAGATGCGAGCCAACATAATCATCATATTGCGGGTGTTTAATGAAGGGAACGTTATTCAAACAATGTTCAATTACTTCCGGAATAAACAGGAACCCAATGCGATCATTTAAAAACGCACCCACTGCGATTTCATTGGCGGCATTTAATATACAAGGCATGTTACCTCCCTGCTTTAGTGCGATAAATGCCAGCGACAAATTCCTGAAAACTTCTCTGTCGGGCGCGTTAAAAGTCAATTGCGGGTAGTCGGCAAAGTTAAACCTTGGAAGGTCAGAGTTTACCCGCTGCGGATAAGTCAAAGCATAAAGAATCGGAAGTTTCATATCTGGCAGTCCCATCTGTGCTTTCATGGAGCCATCAATGAATTGCACCATTGAATGAATCACGGACTGCGGATGAATAATCACATCGATTTGTTCCGGCTGCAGGTTAAACAGCCACCGGGCTTCAATAACTTCCAGCCCTTTGTTCATCATGGAAGCAGAATCAATGGTAATTTTTTCGTCAGAAAATAACATGAAATGATAAATAAGAATTTTCGCTGCTTCTTTTAAAGCATCTTTTGGATGAATAGAACCATCAGTTTCGATATGAACAATCAATTTTTCGAAGTCGGTATCTTGACCAACCCTATAATTCTCAACCGAAAAATTTACTTTCTTAATTGGAGAATAAATAGCATCCATTGCAATCATACCAATTGGTGCATCAACAAGTTTGTTGTCTTCAACACCGAGGTATCCCCTTCCACGCTTAACTCTTAATTCAAGTTCGAGCTTCACTGAAGGTTCCATGGTACAAATAACCATGTCGGAATTTACAACTTCAAAATTATTAGATGCTTTTCCAATATCGGCACCGGTAAACTTATCCTTGCCGCCTATTGAAACAAAAATGTTTTCTTCATTTTCGTCGGTAATTTGTTTGAACCTAATTTGTTTAAGGTTCAGAATAATATTAACAACATCTTCAACTACACCCTTGATCGTAGAAAATTCCTGATCTACATTATTGATCTTTACAGAAGTAATAGCAAATCCTTCGAGTGAGGCTAATAATACCCTCCTCATAGCATTACCAATAGTAACACCATATCCTTTTTCTAAAGGACAGAATTCAAAAATGCCATGAAAATCAGATGCTCTTTG
>JBAXFM010000005.1:0-41262 GCA_037139855.1 Bacteroidota bacterium | reverse complement strand
ACCTCCATTTGTTGTTTTTAAAATGTATCTAATACCTGGAGGTTGTATACCATAAGCACCTATGGCATAACCTGTAAGCGTATCTGTAAAGCAAGCTGATGAAAAATTATAAGTTGTTCCGGGACTTGTTCCGGTAAATAGAGCAATCCAGGTTGCACCTCCATTGCTGGTTTTTAAGACGGTTCCACCAGTACCAACAGCATAGCCTGTATTAGCGTTGACAAAGTTTACAGAAAATAAATACCTTTCTTCCTTCCCACTCGAAAAAGCACTCCAGGTTGTACCTCCATTACTGGATTTATAGATGGCTCCGTTTTCACCCACCGCATATCCCGCAGCGGTATCGGAAAAGCAAACTGAGTATAAAGCTGTTCCAAACTGAAAAGATGACCAGGTTATGCCGCCATCTATGGTTTTTATCAAGCCTGAGTATGAACTTGTTGCAGCATACCCTGTTTTGTTATCGGAGAAGTAAACGGAATACAAGTCTGGAGAATATCCGGTCGATAAAGTAGTCCAGGTTGTGCCAGCATCAATGGTTTTTAAGATGCGTCCGACCCTCCCTGTCGCATAACCTGTATTTGCATCGGGAAAGTATACCGAAAAGAAGGTATTAAATGATCCTCCGATATATTGAGAAGTCCAGGTTGTGCCTCCATCAGTAGTTTTTAGGATAGTGCTGCCATCACCCACTGCATACCCGGTACTGGCATCGGTAAAGAAGATTGAATACAGATTATTTATGGTGCCGCTTGATAAAGCAGTCCAGATTGAGCCACTATTGATGGTTTTTAAAATAGTTCCCGAATCACCCACCGAATAACCTGTGTCAGCATCGGAAAAGAAAATAGACCTTAACACATTGGTTGTTCCGCTCGATAAATCACTCCAGGTTGCGCCTCCATTGATGGTTTTCAAGATGGTTCCGCCATCACCCGCCGCATAACCCTTATCAACATCGGTAAAAAATACTGAATGTAAGTCACTGGTTGTTCCGCTCGATAAAATAGTCCAGGTGATGCCTCCATCGCCGGATTTCACAATGGTTCCATAATCACCCGCCGCATAGCCCGTATTGGCATCGGGAAAGTAAACTGAATTAAGCGTATTGCCTTGCGGTAAAGGATTTTGCCATGTCCATTGCGAAAAGGCAAATGCTGAAATCAGCGATAAACAAATTGATACGGAAATTTTTTTCATGGAATTTAAGGATTATGTGGAATTACTTAAAGTCAAAGATAAGTTGTATTCCCTGGCCGGATGTTATGAAATTATTAAAATGTTGTATAAGATTTTATGACAATTATGCCGTTATCATTATTCAGATCCGGCCTATGCCCTTCCTTTCCTGAAATGGGTGGGCTTTGTAATCTGTTACGGAAATCCCGGTAATTGATTTGAACTGGGTCGACAGATACTGTACGCTGCTGTAGCCCATGATGTAGGCGATTTCGCTGAGGGTGAGTTCATCGTATTCAATGAGCTCCTTTACCTTTTCAATTTTATGTTGGATGGTGAATTTCTCCAGGGTGGTGTTTTCGTGCTTTGAAAAAAGAGATGAAATGTAGGGGTACGACATCCCGAACCTTTCAACCAGATAATCGGAATTGCGTACCATGGCATTATAGGTAGAGTTGTGAACCAAATCGATCACAGCCATTTTGATCTGCTCTACCAGCATCTTCTCCTTGTTTTTGATAATCTCAAATCCGTAACCTTCCAGTACCGCTTCGATCTTTTTCCAGGTAACCTTTTTCTGGTCTGCTGAAAGGACGATGGTTCCAAGTTTAAGATCATGTATCTCAATTCCATCCACGGTGAATTCCTTGCGAAGTAAATGAACGCAGCAACTGCTGGTCATGTTTTTCACATGGAAGGTTCGTGTTGGGAATGCAGTTTTTTTCTTCATGGGACTTGGCTACACGAGATCATAACGATACGAGTCCTGGCGGATAAAGATAAACAATAAAACAGTAAATGCCCACAAAGATGAGCCCCCATAACTCACAAATGGCAGCGGTATTCCGATAACCGGCACCAGCCCCAGGGTCATCCCGATGTTGATCGCAAAGTGGAAAAAAAGGATGGAGGCAACGCCATACCCGTAATACCGGCTGAACCGCGATCGCTGTCGTTCGGCCATTAAAATAATACGGATGAACAGGCTGACATATAGGATCAGCAAAACCGATGATCCAAGGAATCCCCACTCTTCGCCTACGGTGCAAAATATGAAATCGGTGCTTTGTTCCGGCACGAAGTTGTATTTTGTTTGCGTTCCTTGCAGGAACCCTTTCCCGAAAAACCGGCCCGATCCGATGGCAATGAGCGACTGGTTAACATTGTACCCGGCTCCTTTGAGGTCAACATCCTGCCCCAGCAACACATGGATCCGGTTACGCTGATGAGGCTCAAGGATTTTATTCACACTGTAATCAACGGAAAAAACAAATCCCACCGAACCCAGGAAAACAGCGCTGATGAGCATAATGGTGCGCAGTTTGCGGTTACTGAAAAAATAGAAACCGCCTGCCACCATGAGCAAGACAGCTACAAGGATCAGTTTTGGCACCACCAGGGCCAGGACACCCAGTACAGGCAATACAATGAATGCAAGCGGGATGAAGCCGGTTAACCCGGCCCGGTAAAGCACGATCACCAGCGCAAGGAAAACAATGGCCGAACCGGTGTCGTGCTGAAGCAAAACGATGACTGCCGGAAAGAGTATGATGGCAGATGCAACTACCAGGCTGCGAAATTTAGCAATGCTTACATCCAGGGTGCCCAGGTACTTCGCCAGGGCCAGCACAGTGGCCATCTTGGCAAATTCTGCCGGTTGAATCCCGAATCCACCGATGGCAAACCAGCCCTTCGACCCGGCCACTTCCCGTCCTGAAAAGATGACAACCACAAGCATAAACAGAAAAAAACCATAGATGAACCAGGCAAACTGTGAAAAAAACTTTGGATCGATGATCAGAATACCCAGCGCAAGCAATATGGATGCAATGATAAACATCATCTGCTTGCCATATTTTTGCGTCAGATCCACAATGTGGTTGTGGGTTTCGTTATACACCGCCGCATAGATGTTCAGCCAGCCAATAAAGACCAGCGCCAGGTAGAGCCCTACGACCAACCAGTCAATCCGGTAGAATATTCCCTTGTCCTCTCTCACTTTCAGGTTGTTTTCCGTTTATCAGGTTTCCTTTGAGCATACTGTCTTCCAAATCTTTACGCTTGACAACACGGTTCAGGTATTTTTCGATCATCAAACTTGCAATAGGGGCGGCCCATGCAGCGCCATAGCCGGCGTTTTCAACGACCACCGAGATGGCTATTTTTGTATTATTCAATGGGGCAAAGGCGATGAAGATCGAATGATTTTTGCCATGAGGGTTCTGTGCGGTACCGGTTTTTCCACCCATGGTGATGCTGTCGATTTTGGCAATCCTTCCTGTGCCATCGGTGATCACATTCGACATTCCCTGAATCACCACATCAAAGTACCGCTGATCGACCAACACCTGATGTTTTGTGGTGTAAGCCTTATTCAGGCTGTCTTTTCGACCTATCGCCCGGATCACATGTGGTGTGTAGTACCATCCCCGGTTTGAAATAAGCGCTGCCTGGTTGGCCAGTTGTATTGGGGTGATGCCGATCTCACCCTGTCCAATCCCCAATGAAATGATGGTCATTGAACGCCAGCGGTTTTTGCCATGATATTTATCATAGTAGGTGGGGGTAGGAATATTCCCGTTGAGTTCGCCGGGGATATCGATTCCCAGCTTTTTCCCAAAACCGAAGCTCATTACCTCCTTGCGCCAGTTTTCATAAGCCTGACGGGTATTGAGGTACGATTTTTTATCGATGATCGATTTGAAAACCCGGCAGAAATAGGCATTGCACGAAATCTGAATGGCCCCAATCAGGTCGAGTGGCGAGGGATGAGGGTGACAGCCCACTTTTTTCCCGTTGCCCAGCGGGAATCCTCCCTGGCATCCATAGCGTGTATCGGGGAAAAGCACCCCTTCCTGCTGACCTACAAGTGCATCCACCAGTTTGAAAGTTGATCCAGGTGGGTACATGGCCATCAGCGCGCGGTTGAAAAGTGGCACAAAAACAGTATCCTGGAGTAGCTTGGTATAATTTTTTTTCCGGATGTTGCCTGCCAGCAGATTGGGGTCGTATGTTGGGCTGGTAACCACACACAAAATCTCGCCTGTTTGGGGCTCAATAGCGACAATGCTTCCCTTCTTGTTGGTCATCAGCAACTCGCCGTATTCCTGTAACTCCACATCCAGCGATGAATAAAGATCAGTACCGGCAACGGACGTGGTGTCGTACTTGCCTTCGCGGAAACTTCCCTTGTCGCGGTTTAGTACATCGAATACGCGAATTTTCATTCCCTTCTTTCCCCGCAGGATTTCCTCATACGACTTCTCAATGCCGCTGATACCGATGTAGTCGCCGGAACGGTAATAGGGGTTCTTTTCAATCACCTCGGGACCAGCCTCACCTATGTATCCAAAGGCATGTGCCGCAACGGGGTAGGTGTATTTTCGCAGGGTTCGCGACTGAACATAAAATCCAGGGAATAAGAAAAGCTTCTCTTCCAAAAACCCATAGCTGTCGCGGGTAATCTGGGCTTCAAAGATGGAGGGACGGTAAGGCGAATAATTTTTGGCTTTTTGTAACCGGTTAATGAACTCGGCCTTATCAATGCCGATCAGGTGACAAAGCGCCAGCGTATCAGGATTTCTTACCTGCCGGGGGATGACCATGAGGTCGTAAGCTGCTTCATTGTATACCAGGAGTTTACCATTGCGGTCGAATACGAGTCCCCGGGCAGGATACTGGGTAACATATCGCAGCACATTGTTGTTGGCCGACAGAATATATTTATCTACCATGATCTGCACATAGAAAAGGCGGGCCATATAGAAAAGGCCAATCAGCAGGAAAAACCCGATGATGATGAATTTCCGGTCAGCGTAAATCCGTTCCATTTACCCTTCAGGGTCTTCTCAGAATAATGGGTGGCGTGGAATCCACATTGCTTTTGTTCAGTGCCCGGTCGTAAATGTAGAATTTGAATTTGACGGTGTCGTACAAAGGCGCCGGATTCAGGGAAAGGGTATCGACAATGATCCCTTTAATGGCTTTATTGGGGTCGTCGGGCGTGAGGTATGGTATCCGCGCATTAAACGGGGGGTTAAGTTCAATTTTCACAAAAGTGCCATTTTGTTTCTCGTAATAATCAATGATATAATTGTAATAGTAGATGCTGCCGGTATCAAACGGTGGCATTTTTTGATCAGGCCGGAGCCCGATGTCGCCGTTCCCATCCTTGAACGAAATAGTAAGAAATCCCCGTTTGGCATACATTGTGGAATCAAACTCGGTCGTGAAACTCTGGAATGCTATCTCAGGAATATCAGGATAGACTTCTTTCTTCATACACGATGACAGCAGGAGGGCGATGCTCACCAGTGCTGTGATCCGGCAATTGGGAAAACCATAAAACATCATGACAGGGTCGGCGTTTATTAAGTACCTTTGCAGGCTGTAAAAGTACAAAAAAAGTTGAAGCGTTTTTTTATGGAATCAAGAGAAAACATCTTTGAAATATCTTCTGAGCAGGAGTTCATTGCATTTGCGTTAGAGCGGTTTCGCTATCAATACCAGCAGAATCAGGTTTATCGTGATTTTGTCGATGCCCGGAAAGTACGTGTTGAAAGTATTTCGAAGCTGGGAGATATTCCATTTCTTCCCATCGAATTCTTCAAAACACACAAGGTGGTTTGCAGCAATGCCCCACCCCAGGCTGTTTTCCGTAGCAGCGGCACCACCGGAATGATTCGAAGCCAGCATCTGGTTACTGACCTTACCGTGTACCGACACTCCTTTATCAAGGGATTTGAACGGTGTTATGGCGACCCCGCTGATATTCAATTTCTGGCGCTAACCCCAACTCCGGAGCAGGCTCCCGATTCATCACTTGTTTACATGATTCAGAAACTGATGGATTTAAGCAGCAGCCCTGAAAATGGATTTTTCCTGGCCAGCCATTCGGGATTAAGCGCCCGGTTGCGTCAGCGGCGTGCCCGGAACAAAAAAGTTGTGCTTATAGGTCTGACTTATGCATTGGTTGATTTTGCAACCAACTATCCAGGCGATTATACTCCACTCATTGTGATCGAGACAGGCGGTATGAAAGGACATCGCACCGAAATAACCCGGGAAGAGTTGCATTCATTGTTGTGTCCTGCTTTGGGCGTTGATCAAATACATTCAGAATATGGCATGACCGAATTGCTGTCGCAGGCATGGTCGCAGGGGGAAGGACGCTTCAATACACCTCCCTGGATGAAGGTTCTCATCCGGGATACCAATGACCCGTTGAGTTATGTCGGGCCAGGCGAAACTGGTGGCATAAACATTATCGACCTTGCAAACCAGGACTCCTGCTGTTTCATCGCCACCCAGGATCTTGGCCGCTTGCATTATGACGGTCAGTTTGAAGTGCATGGCAGGTTTGAGGCCTCAGATGCCAGAGGATGTAGCCTGTTGATTTAAATGACGAATGACAAATGACGGGTTTGCAGCCAAATAACCCCCTTCATGGGAAAACACTGGAGATGATTCTGAATCACCTTTTAACACTTTACAGGTGGGAAGATCTTTACAAAATAATCAGAATCAATTGTTTTCTTGAAAATCCAAGTGTAAAATCAAGTTTAACCTTTTTGCGGAAAACACCCTGGGCCCGGAAAAAGGTTGAGGATTTATATCTTAAAACGCTGGAATGAATGAATACATTCGCCGACAGGATTATTGCTTTCAACAAACAACTTGATTTTACCGGTGATTTGCCTGATGGCATCCGCATTATGAATCCTTATAAAGAAGATGAGTACATCATTCCTGTATCCTCAGGGTTTTACCGGAAATATTACAATGATTGCAAGCCACGGCATCTTATCCTGGGAATCAACCCCGGAAGGTTTGGCGCCGGGGTAACGGGAATTCCATTTACCGATCCAAAAAGGTTAATTGAGAAATGTGGGCTTGAATTTCAGGGCGATTTGAAACATGAGCCATCTTCGGTTTTTGTTTATGAGGTAATCGATGCCTTTGGGGGTGCGACCGAATTTTACAGTAAGTTTTACATCAATTCAGTTTGTCCTTTGGGTTTCACTGCCCCTGGCCCCAACGGGAAAGAGGTGAATTACAATTATTATGACAACACACAACTTACCAGTGCGGTTTATAATTTCATCATCGACAACATTCAGAAGCAGATTGCAATGGGCGTAGAAACTGATGTGTGCTTTTGTTTTGGTACCGGGAAAAATGAGACCTTTCTGCGTAAGCTGAATGATGAGAGACATTTTTTTCATAAAATTGTTGCCCTGGAACACCCAAGGTTCGTGATGCAGTATAAAACCAAATCGAAACAGATTTATATTGAAAAATACATTTTGGCCTTTAGTCAGATGTGTTGAAATAAAATCATGCAATTATGAAAAAGCGTTTTCATTACCGGGAATTCTTAATCACGTTGCTCATTTGCCTGATTAATTTAAGTCATACTGAGGCACAAGAAAACATTCCGAAACCTTCCTCAGATACATCCGATTATCCTTACTGGATCGGCATGATGCAGGACCCTCATGCGAACTTTTTTGCCACTGTCAGCGCCTTTGAAAAATACTGGAAGAACAAACCGGTAACAAAGGGTTGCGGATGGAAGGTTTTTAAGCGTTGGCAGTACATTATGAGTACCCGGATTACACCCGATGGAGCCAAACCAGCGCCGGATGCAGTTTTCAATTCATGGAATCAATTTGGTAAGTCAATGCGTTCCGCCACAGGTACCTGGGTTTCCCTCGGGCCTGCCTCCATCCCGTCACCAGGACCAGCCGGTTATTTGGGACTTGGAAGACTGAACACCATTGCCTTTCATCCATCCGACCAAAACAAAATTTACGCGGGCTCGCCCTCCGGTGGTTTTTGGCTGACGAGCGACAACGGCGCCACATGGACCACCACCACAGATCAAATGCCCAGCATTGGCGTTTCGGCCATCGTGGTTGATTATTCGAATCCTGTAAACATCCTGATGGGCACAGGAGACCGTGATCACGGAGATGCCCCCGGAATGGGTGTATTTAAAAGTACCGACGGGGGAATGTCCTGGTTCCGGTCCTCCACTGGCATGGACAATGTAACGGTATGTAAAATGATCCAGCATCCTGGGAGTGCCTTGATCTTACTGGCTGCTACCACAAATGGTATTTACCGATCGGATGACGGGGCGGAGAATTGGACTTTGACTGCCGGAGGCTATTTTCAGGACATCTGTTTCAAACCGGATGATCCGGAGGTAGTTTATGCCGAGTCTTCCTCCGGTTTTTTCAGATCTTCCGACAATGGGCTTACGTTTGACGAGATCAAATCCGGTTTGACATCGGGCCAGCGGGGAGCCATTGCCGTAACCCAGGCAAACCCTGATTACGTCTATTTCCTGCAATCTGACAATACCAGTGGGTTCAAGGGTGTTTACCGCTCTGTGGATGGAGGACTGAATTTCTCTGAACGTTCAACCTCCCCCAACCTTCTTGACTGGTCATGCTTTGGCACCGAAACAGGCGGACAAGGCTGGTACGACCTGGTGATCGCTGCCGATCCTGCAGATGCAGAAACGATATATGTTGGAGGAGTAAATGTATGGAAGTCGATGGATGGCGGAACAACATGGGCCATTAATTCTCACTGGTATGGCGGGTGTAGTGTGCCGGCTGCGCATGCCGACTGCCATTTTCTTGGTTTTTCCCCGGCAAACGGGAGACTGTATGCCGGCAACGACGGAGGAATCTATTATACTGAAAACGGAGGTACAAACTGGACAGATTGTACCGTTGGCATGACCATAGGCCAGATCTATAAAATCGGCCAAAGTCAGACCGACCCGACTAAAACAATCAATGGTTTCCAGGACAACGGAACCTATACGAATACTTCATCTGGTTGGGTTGCAACAGGAGGAGGGGATGGCATGGAATGCGCAGTTGATTACCTGGATGATGCCTATGCCTATTATACGATCTATTTTGGTTCGATATTCATGACATATAACAATTGGGACGAAAGGAAGATTGCCGGTGATGGGGTTTTCGGTATCGACGAATCCGGAGCTTGGGTAACACCGTTCATCCTGAGTGAAACTGATC
Source organism: Bacteroidota bacterium (assembly GCA_037139855.1). Lineage (GTDB taxonomy): Bacteria > Bacteroidota > Bacteroidia > Bacteroidales > FEN-979 > CAIVAT01. The sequence goes on along the minus strand of JBAXFM010000005.1, from coordinate 32,026 downwards.
CTAAAAAAATGTTTGTCGGGTATAAAAATGTCTGGTCGTGCAATGATGTTACATCAAATGTTCCTGTGTGGACGAAAATATCGTCGGGCGAAACAGCAGAATGTTCAGTGTTGGAACAATCTCCGGCAAACCCGGAAATATTATATGTGGTGCGTTGGGGGAATATGCAGAGAACGGAAAATGCCAATGCTTCTTCTCCCGATTGGGTAAATTGCACCCTTCCGGGGGGATTTACCCCTACAGATCTGGAAGCACATCCATCAGAACCAAATATAGTGTATGCCACGGCAGGATACCATGTTTACAAGTCAACCGATAAAGGCGAAACATGGAACCAGATTCCCGGCACACTTCCCGATATCCCTGTTAACACCATTGTTTATGATAAAAACAGTTCAGAGGGACTATATATTGGCACACAAACCGGCATTCTTTACCGGGATGCTGAAATGCCCGGCTGGGTCAATTTCAGTGCAGGTTTTCCGGTTGTTGATGTAAGAGAACTTGAAATCTATTACAGCGCTAATCCGGCAAATAACAGGATTATGGCAGCCACTTACGGCCGGGGATTGTGGAAGTCGGATCTTTATTCGCCACCGAATTCACCACCGGTGGCAAACTTTTCCTTCAGCCCGGATGTGTCTTGCGCCATGGAAACGGTTAATTTTACTGATCTGTCATTGAATGTTCCAACCTCCTGGCTCTGGTCTTTTTCGCCTTCAACCGTGGAATTTGTTAATTCAACAAACGCCACTTCCAGCCACCCACAGGTACAGTTTACAGAAAACACAACCTACACTGTAACGCTGACCGCCACAAATGCCTTTGGTGCCACTTCTGCTGATACAGTCATCCATACAGGTGGAGCCATGGCGCCTGTAACAAGTTCCTTTGAGTCAGGTTCATTTCCATCTGGATGGACCATCTATAATCCTGATTCCGGGATTACATGGAATATTGTGACAACCAGTGGCAATTTGTCTGGAACCAAATCAGCCTATATTAATTTTTTTAATTACGGAGATCAAGGGCAGATTGATGAAATGATCATGAGTCCTGTGAATCTGAAAGGGGCCCTGAACCCATACCTGAAATTCAAAGTGGCATACAGACGGTGGGATAATGGATACAAAGACAGTCTGAAGATCTTTATCTCCACCGATTGTGGAAATTCATGGGAAACAACCCCGGTGTACGACAAGTCCGGGATATTACTGGCAACAGGACCAGATCAGACCAGCGCTTTTTTCCCGGCCGATTTTTCCGACTGGCGGTTAGATTCCATTGACCTGAAAGCCTACCAGGACAGGTCAGTAAAAATCAAATTCCAGGCAGTGAATGACTATGGAAACAACCTTTTCATTGATGATATCGTTATCGCTGAAGAACCTGATCTCAACTTACAGAACGTGACAGTTAGAAACGGTCAGGCACCTTGTTATAATGCCTCCCAAACGATCCGGGTGGCGGGGAATGGAACCCATTTTGAAGTACAAGCCGGCGGCAGTGTTGCATTTATAGCAGGTATGAACATTCTGTTTCTCGATGGAACGATTGTAAGCCAGGGAGGGTACCTTCATGGTTATATTACAACGACCAGCCAGTTTTGCGGTCATTTGCCACCTTCCATGGTCAGTGCCAACTTAACAGATGATAATCAGGAAAGTTTGCCCCAACTTGCCACATTTAAAATATATCCGAATCCGAATAATGGAAATTTCACGCTGGAATGGTCCGATCCAGGTTTCAGCGGGGCTTATCAGGTCGAAGTGCTCGGATTGCTGGGGGAATGCAAAATGAAGGAATTCATCACATCAGTCCGGACACATTCTTTCGTCCTGCCTGGATTGTCTGCCGGGATCTATCTGGTGAGGGTGACAGGCAGGAACGGAACCGGCATTGTTAAAATGATCCGTCAATAATGATGTGCTGATTCTGATATTGAAGAATACTATTATTTTTGTGCATGATTAATTTTTAATGCCATGCAAACAACCGAAGTTGATAGCCGGTGTCCGAATTGTCAGACCACATTTCCCGAGGATGCAAATTATTGCAAGCAGTGTGGCCAAAAACGGTTACGGCTTCACGACCAGTCTGTAAAACACCTGGTTGTTGAATCTGTGGGAGATTTCTTTCATTTCGACGCTAAATTTTTAGCGACCCTGTGGCCGCTGATTTTCCGTCCGGGCTTCCTTACCACTGAATTTCTGGAAGGGAAAAGAGCAAAGTATTTTGAACCCTTTAAATTGTTTCTTTTTCTTAGTTTTCTTTTTTTTCTCACTTCCGGCATCCTCAATCACCGGCAACAGGTGAATGATTTTGAGCCGTCGCAAAAAGAAAAAATTGCAGATACCGCAAATATGGTAAGGAATGATGGAACGTATAAACTCCATCTTGATAAAGCATATAATGTAATTTTTAAAATTCCGGATGACTCGCTCCGTAAAATGGTTAAGAAATATGGATTAAATGTTGTTATTTACCGATATTACCCGCTGGAGACCGGGTATAGCCGTTTTATGATAAAACAAGTTGTCAAGAACCGGTTAAAAGGGTCATATTCCCTCGACGAAAACATGAGTAAGACGCTTCCCAAGCTTGTATTTATTCTGATTCCGTTCTTTGCTCTTCTTCTCAAACTGATCTACCGTAAAAATAAAATCCTTTACTTTGACCATGTCATTTTCTCGCTGCATTTTCTGTCTTTCTATTTCCTCCTGTTTTGGTTGAAAGAGATCGTTTCATCTCATTTGGGGTTATTCAACCTGGTTTTTTCCCTGTTATTGATCGTATATTTGTTTTTAGGATTGCATAGGGTATACCGTCAAACTTTCTGGAAAACCATTGCTGCATTTTCGTTACTTGCTTTTGGTACGCTGATAATCCTGGGAGTGTTTTTTATGGTGGCAGCGTCAATTTCCTTTATGCTGATTTAGAAAAATCCCGTATCAACTTGTTTCATTATCTCCGGGCCATCATTCTTCGGGGAGTTTACCAGCGGTGAAACCGGCCAGGCCTCCATCATATCAGACGGATAGGGTTTTAACAGTTCAGCCAGTGAGGGGTCAGGGTTTGGTGCGATCCAACGCTGCTCATCATCCCTGTGCAGAATGACCGGCATCCTGTTGTGGATTTGTTCCACCAGCTTATTGGGACTGGTTGTAATGATGGTAAAGGAATGAATATTCTCTCCATCAGCTGAAATCCATTTATCCCATAAACCAGCAAAACAAAACGGTTCTCGGTTTTTCAAGGTAATATGCCATGGGATGGGAGTGGGGGTATGTTTCCATTCAAAAAATCCTGTCGCTGGCACCAGACACCGGCGGTTGCGAAAAGCAGTTTTAAAGGAAGGTTTTTCAATAAGGGTTTCTGCGCGGGCATTGATGAGTTTATTTCCAATGGATCCATCCTTTGCCCAGAACGGAATAAGCCCCCATCGAAAAAATTTCAAGGTGTCAGGAGCATCATTTGCGATCACGGCCAGTTTTTGTGAGGGTGAGCAATTGTAACGTGTTATGTATATAGCGGTACGTACTCTGACTCCGAAGCGTTCAAGGATCAGCGCATCTTCAACCGCAAATGAATAACGACCACACATGAATTCACAGAATTAATTTGTAAATTTAGTAAGAATAATAAAGGAACATACAGCCTAACAAATAATATGATGGTACCATTAATTTATTATCTTTGACCGGTGAAAAATAAAATAAATGAAACATCTTAAACTTACTATAACCGGACGGGTTCAGCGGGTAGGTTTTCGATTTTCGGCCATGGAAACTGCATATCGTTTCTCAATCCATGGCTTCGTTATGAATTCGGGTTACAACAGTGTAGCCATTGAAGCAGAAGGAACCGTCGAAAACCTCGAAATGTTTGTCGCATGGTGCCGGAAAGGCCCTTTGGGCGCTAAAGTGGACAGTGTGGAAATTCAGGAGGCTCCGCTGAAAAATTTCACCAGCTTTGAAATACTAAGCAGAGTTTAGATTCCTGCAATTACAATGACTATTTCCCCTTTCACTGTTTTCTTCTCAAAATAAGCAATCAGTTCTTTCAGAGAACCGCGGATGTTCTCTTCAAAGATCTTGGTAAGTTCCCTTGAGACGCTTGCATGACGGTCTTCTCCGAAATATTCCGAAAATTGGGTCAACGCTTTAACCAGGCGATGCGGAGATTCGTAAAAGATCATGGTTCTCTCCTCTTTTGCCAGTTCGGTGAGTCGGGTATGCCGTCCTTTTTTGTGTGGCAGGAATCCTTCGAAAACAAAATGATCGGAAGCAATCCCTGAGTTTACCAGGGCAGGAACGAAAGCTGTCGGACCCGGGAGACATTCAACTTGCAGTCCTGCCTGGATGCACGAACGTACCAGCATGTAGCCCGGATCGGAGATGGCCGGTGTGCCTGCATCACTCACCAGTGCACAGGTTGCGCCATCCTTTAGTCGTTCTACAATGTTTTCAATGGTTTTGTGCTCATTAAAAAGATGGTGTGGCACCATCTTTTTTTCTATACCATAATGTTTTAGAAGGTGTCCGGAGGTACGGGTATCTTCGGCAAGGATAAAATCAACCTCTTTCAGAATTCTCAGGGCGCGAAGGGTAATATCTTCAAGGTTACCGATGGGAGTTGGTACAATATATAACTGAGTGGGCGTCCGCATGAATGAATCAGGGGATTAAGTGTTCATCACAAGTTTGAACCCGACACCGTGCACATTGAGCAGTTCAACCCTGGGGTCGTCCTTGAGGTATTTGCGCAACTTTACAATATAAACATCCATGCTGCGGGCATTGAAATAGCTGTCGTCATTCCATATTTCTTTCAGAGCGGTATGGCGGTCGAGTACCACGTTGGCATGGGAGCAGAGCAATCTCAGCAATCCGGCCTCCTTGGAAGTAAGCTTTTGTTCTTTGTTTTTGCTGATGAGCGTTTGGCGATTGTAGTCAAAGGCATAAATCCCGATATTATAAATATTTGCGCTGCCGGTTGACTTAATGGTTTCATCAGTCCGGCGAAGAATGGCCTGCATGCGCAGCAACAATTCTTCCATGCTGAAAGGCTTGGTAATATAATCATCGGCTCCGATTTCGAAACCTTTTAACTTATCCTCCTGAAGAGATTTAGCGGTGAGAAACAGGATCGGAACCTTCTTGTTGGCAGACCTGATTTCAGAAGCTGCGGCAAATCCGTCTTTGACCGGCATCATGATGTCGAGGATACAGATATCATATTCCTTACGCGCAAAAGCATCTGTTGCCTCCTGTCCGTTGGTGCACAAAGTGGTGACATATCCTTTTGCATCCAGGTAATTTTTCAGAATATTTCCCAGGTTCCGGTCATCTTCGGCCAGCAGCAATCGGGTTTGATTTTTATCCATCAGGTTTTTTCTAATAAACGGGAAAGTTACGATTTTATTCTTTGATCACAAAAGGCAGGAATACCCTGAACTTGCTACCCTTGTTTGCCTCGCTTTCGATACTTATTTTCCCGTGATGCTCCTCCACAATGGCCTTCACGTAACTCAGGCCAAGTCCGAAGCCCCGCACTTCATGAATGTTGCCGGTAGGCACACGGTAAAGTTTATCGAAAATTTTCTTCTGTTCATTTTTACTGATGCCGATACCGTTGTCTTCAATGGTCATGAGAATTCCATTGTTTGCATTCTCAGTTATGATACGTATCAGAGGCCGTTTTGGTGAATATTTGTTTGCATTGTCAAGAAGGTTGTACACCAGGTTGGTCACATGAACCTTGTCGCCCTCAATTTTAGGATTGGTCGCTTTCAATCGTCGTTTGATCTCGCCATCTTTGATTTCAACCTGGATTCTCAGGTTTTTGATCACATCGGTAATTATTTCGTGTAAATCGATGATTTCCTTGTTCATCTTCAGTTGTCCTTTGTCGATCACTGCCGTTTGAAGGATCTTTTCCGCCATTCCTGCGAGTCGTTTGTTCTCCTCCTGGATCATGGAAAGGTAGCTGTCGAGGAATTCGCCGGATCCGCGCAGATCTTTATCGCTCAGCGCTTCACAAGCGAGTGAAATTGTTGAGATCGGCGTTTTAAATTCATGGGTCATGTTGTTGATAAAATCATTTTTAACCTCCGACAACCGTTTCTGGCGGAAGATGGTGGTAATGGTGTAGGTAAAAGAAGACACGATGACAATGATCAGGATGATCGATATAAGCAGCATGCCCCAAAGTTCTGTGAGCAGAAACTGTTTTTCCCTTGGGAAATAAATCAGCAGGTATTCGGGACTGGTGTAGATATCGGCTTGAAAAAGCACAAAAGCGTTTCCTTTTTCTATCAGATCCATTCGGAAATTGGGCGAGAGTTCCATGAGAAATTCCTGACGTTCAGGTTTATAAATGCAAAACTCAAAGCGGGTATCAACTCCGCGGATGTTAAGCTGCAGCCCGATCAGCGAATCCAGCTCGTTGACTGATAACACGCTGTCGTAAGGCAAATGGCGGTTGAAGTTCAGCAGACTTTCATTCTGATTCAGCAGCAAAGCTTTTGCCCGTTCCATTCGCTCCACCTTTTGCACCACTTTTACCATGGCTTCATTCACGCTGCGGCGGAAGTTGGCCTCCTTTATTGCAGATGCACTCTGGATCCAGTAGATTTGAATGCCCATCAGCCCGATGAGAGCAATGGTCATGGCAATGATGGTAAATATGATTACACGCCTGTTCACAGATGCAAAGGTACCGAAAAAAGGCTCTTGTCCTTTTAACAATTATTAACGTATATTAATATTCCTTAACAGTTTCCCGTTGGTGAATGCATTACTTTTGCAGTGCAAGTTTATTCTATTAAAATATTTTTTGGCAATTCGTTTATAGCAGATAACAAATGCCACACAATTAGTCAGATTTTGTTTATTGGTTTTAAAAGTGTGTTCAAGGCAAGTGGACACACTTTTTTTTTTGCGTTTTATTCTTCTTTGTATCTTCGTTCCTTAAAATAAAGTTAATATTCACCCAACCACCTTCCCCCCCTCTCCCCTGGGAGAGGGGGCCAGGGGGTGAGGTAATTGAAAATCCCATGGCTCAACTAAAAGTAGACATCAGCAAACTCAAATCGTTTACAAACGATCAGGCCTGGCCTGCAATGCAACAAGAAATAAGCAACTGTCACCGCCAACTGGTCGAACGCACCGGTAAGGGAAATGACTTTTTGGGATGGGTTGACCTGCCCGTTCAACTTGATGCCAGCCTGCTGGCCCGCATACAGGCTGATGCCGAAAAGATCAGGCAGATGGCCGAACTGTTTGTGGTGATCGGAATAGGAGGCTCCTATCTTGGGTCAAAAGCGGTGTTGGAAGCGCTCAGCAATCCATTTGAATACCCAAATGGAACCCTGGGGAAACCCAATGTAGTTTTTGCAGGTGAAAATCTTAGCGAGAATTATCACGCGCATTTATTGGAATTGCTCGATAAAAAAGAATATGCCGTTGCAGTCATCTCCAAATCGGGAACAACCACCGAGCCTGCCATTGCGTTCCGGCTGATCAGACAGCACATTGAGGCGAAATATGGCAAGGAAGAAGCCCGGAAACGAATATTTGCCATCACCGACGAATCTCGTGGCGCATTGAAGAAACTGGCAGATACCGAAGGATACTCAAGCTATGTAATTCCTGATGATGTGGGCGGCCGTTATTCTGTTCTTACACCTGTCGGGCTGCTGCCCATTGCAGTAGCCGGGTTTGATATTTCTGCTCTGGTTGATGGCGCCATCAAAATGCGCGAAGTAGCCCTCAAATCCTCCGATTTTGAGCAAAATCCCTGTGCCCTCTATGCCGGAGCGCGCAACATTCTGCTCCGGAATGGGAAATTTGTGGAAATCCTGGTTGCTTTTGAGCCAAGCCTTCTTTATGTGATTGAATGGTGGAAGCAGCTTTACGGAGAGAGCGAAGGAAAAGAAAACAAAGGGATCTTCCCTGCCGGAGTAACTTTTACCAGCGACCTGCATTCAATGGGGCAATACATTCAGGAGGGAATGCGTACGCTTTTCGAAACGGTTATTTCAGTTGGTGAGCCCTCCGCTACGCTGGTTGTTCCCAATGATCCGGAAAATCTCGATGGATTGAACTTCCTTTCCGGAATGCGGCTGTCGGAAGTGAATCGCCAGGCAGAGCTGGGTACGATGCTGGCTCATGTTGACGGGGGTGTTCCCAATATCAGGCTTAACATTTCTACCATCAACGAGTATAATCTGGGTCAACTGATTTATTTCTTTGAATTTGCCTGTGCCCTCAGCGGCTACGCCCTTGGCGTCAACCCTTTCGACCAGCCCGGTGTAGAAGCTTACAAGAAAAACATGTTTGCTCTCCTTGGAAAACCCGGCTTTGAAAAAGAAACAGAAGAGCTAAGGAAAAGACTGTAATCAGCCTCACTCGTCATTTGTCACTTGTCATTTGTCATTCATCACGACCTTCTCTATCACCTCTGCAAAATACCTGTATTCCAGCGCATGTACCTTCTTAGCCAGGCTCTCGGGAGTATCGCCCGCTGTGATCAGGCATTTTGCCTGAAAAATAATTTTTCCTTCATCATATTTTTCATCCACATGGTGAATGGTGATTCCTGATTCGGCATCACCGGCTGCAATAACGGCCTCATGTACCTTCATCCCATACATGCCTTTGCCTCCGTATTTTGGCAACAGGGCAGGATGGATGTTGATAATTTTCCCGGGATATATTGAAAGAATATTTTGCGGGATGAGCCAGAGAAAACCGGCCAGGATCAGGTGGCTGATGTTCTTTTCCCTCAGTAAGTCAGGAATTTCACTGGTTTCATAGAAAGTAGCCCGGTTAAACAGGATTGAGGACACCCCAAGCGTTTCAGCACGTTTTAATACCTGAGCGCCGGGTTTGTTGCATAGCACCAGATCAATAGTTATAGTGGAATGTCCGGTAAAATATTCAATGATCCTTTGCGCATTGGAACCATTTCCTGAGGCAAACAACGCTAATCGCGGCATATTGGAATCGTTGGTGTTTCGCAAAAGTACAAAACCATGTCAATCAAACCTAACGTGCCACCCAGTTAAAATGTTGATTAAAAATGAAAAAGTTAAAATTTCGGGGAAAGTAGAAACCTAACAAATTTCCTAAGTGTCACAGAATCAATGATGCGATTTTTTAAACTGTTAAAAATTCTTAAATTATGTTGGAGGGAAGGAAGAATATTCTTTTCTTTGCAGTCGTTTAACCAAAAAAAAATTAACATGTCCGACATTGCAGCAAAAGTAAAAGCTATCATCGTAGATAAGCTTGGTGTTGATGAAAGTGAAGTTACCATTGAAGCTAGCTTCACCAATGACCTTGGTGCTGACTCCCTTGATACGGTAGAACTGATCATGGAATTCGAGAAGGAATTCGATATCGCCATCCCTGACGATCAGGCCGAAAAAATCAGTACTGTTGGAGAAGCCATTGCCTACATCGAGAATAACACCAAATAATCCGGTCAACTTTTAACAAGGCCTTTTTGGATGTTTATCCCGGATTATTTTTAAGGAAATTTAACCCCGCACTCAGCGGGGTTATCCATTAACGAATGAACCTAAAATTGTAAAACGTGGAATTAAGGCGAGTTGTAGTAACTGGTCTTGGAGCGCTTACACCCATCGGGAACTCTGTTCAGGAATTCTGGACCAACCTGATTAACGGTGTGAGTGGCGCAGGGCCTATCACCCGGTTTGATGCTTCCAAATTTAAGACACAGATTGCTTGTGAAGTGAAGAACTTCAGCGCAGAGAATTACTTCGACCGCAAAGAGGTCAGGAAGTATGACCGTTGTTCTCATTTTGGAATCGTGTGTGCCGATGAGGCTTTCAGGGATTCAGGTATGGACCTTGCTACCACCGATCCCGATCGTGTGGGGGTAATTTGGGCTTCCGGCATTGGCGGATTGGAAACGTTTGCCAATGAAGTGATGGCATTTGCCCTGGGCGACGGAACCCCGCGGTTCAACCCGTTTTTTATTCCCAAGATGATATCCGATATCACCGCAGGCCACATTTCTATGAAATATGGTTTCCATGGGCCCAATTTTGCCACAGTTTCAGCTTGCGCATCATCTGCGAATGCCCTGGTGGATGCATTTAATTACATCCGGCTCGGCAAGGCTGATGCCTTTATTGCAGGGGGGTCTGAAGCAGCGATCACCGCTGTTGGATTAGGTGGATTCAACGCCATGCACGCGCTCTCTACCAGGAATGATGATCCTTTAACAGCTTCCCGTCCATTTGACAAGGACCGTGATGGTTTTGTGATGGGTGAAGGCGCAGGAGCGCTTGTTTTTGAAGAACTGGAACATGCCCTGGCTCGTGGCGCAAGGATTTATGGCGAGATCATAGGCGGAGGATTATCTGCTGATGCATACCATATGACGGCTCCCCATCCTGAAGGACTAGGCGCAATGCTTTCCATGCGTACGGCGCTTGCTGATGCCGGCATTTCAAAGGAAGACATCGACCATATCAACACGCATGGTACTTCAACTCCTGCGGGCGACATAGCAGAGCCAAAAGCCATCGTGGGATTATTCGGAGAGCACGCCTACAAGGTTAATATCAATTCAACCAAATCCATGACCGGTCATTTGCTGGGAGCAGCTGGCGCCGTGGAATCGATCGCAACATTGCTGGCTGTTAAAAATGATATTATTCCGCCAACCATTAACCACTTCACTGATGATCCTGATATCGCTCCGTTGAATTTTACGTTCAACAATGCACAAAAACGGGTGGTGAATTACGCACTAAGCAATACTTTCGGTTTTGGCGGCCACAATGCCACTGTGATCTTCACGAAATTTAAGGGATAAACTGCTTTGAGGTTCAGACCGTACAAACCGGCTGGTGCTGAGTTTTCATCCGATAAAGAGCTTAAACAGGCAATAAAAAGTATTCTCGGGTACAAACCCGGGAATATTTTTTTATATCATCTGGCTTTTTTACACAAATCGGCTACCCAGGAAACCAATAACGGAATCAAAATAAACAATGAACGCCTCGAATTCCTGGGGGATGCTATTCTCGATGCAGTTGCAGCCGATTATCTTTTTAAAACATTCCCAACCAAAGACGAAGGTTTCCTTACCGAAATGCGATCAAAAATCGTCAGCAGGGCGATGCTGAACAAACTTTCTCAGAAAATGGGGATCGATATGCTTATTCAGCTCGACAGTTCTTCCGCTGCCACTTTCAGATCGTGCAAGGGTGATGCCTTTGAAGCGCTCATTGGAGCGATGTACCTTGACAAAGGATACGATTTTACTCGTAAAACCATTATCGACAGGATCATCAGCCGCTATTTCAACATCGATGAACTGGTGAATCAGGAGGTAAACTTTAAAAGCAAAATCATTGAATGGGCTCAGCACGAAAAGAAACAGAGCCAGTTTAATGTGGTGGATGAGGTTGGTTCAGGGTATAAAAAACAATATATTGTTGAACTTGTTGTAGATGGAGAGGCTATTGCCCGTGGCCAGGATTACTCCATCAAAGGAGCAGAACAAAATGCAGCCGAAAAATCATGGCAAAAAATAAATGGTGAAACCATTGACCTTTGACCCAGGAATGGTTATCTTTGTTTTTATCTTGCAAAGCGCCTTCTTATGGCCAAAAAAGTTTTTCTTGAAACCAGATCAGAACCTATTCTTCTCACACTCGTGGGGATATCCTGCCATTTTAAGGATTTTCAACTGTCATATTTTTTAAAACAAAAACTCGATCTTGAATTTGTTAAAAAGGATGACTTTAACGGTTGTTCCTTTTATTTATCCCATGATGAGGATCACTGCAATACATATTATCTGCTGGGCAACAGGGGACAGGACACCATTTTATTGCCGGAACTCAAACAAACCGATTTCCTGCTGCTGGTAGAAGGGCCGTTTAAAAAAGCGCAAAAAGAACAGCTCCTTGAAAAAATCAGGGCAATCAAAAATGTATTGACGGCTTTTGAAGTTCGTTTTGAAACAATAAAAAATTATGAGCTCATGCTCACTGATCTTGAACTCCATCACATGAATATCGTGAAGGAAGCTAAAATCAAATACTCACCAGTTAAATAACAGGAGGCACTATCATGTTCGAAGAATTAAAAAAATCTATTGACAAAGGTCTGGATTTTGCTTTTATGAATGCTGAAAAGCTCGCCCAGTCGGCAAAGGAATTGGCCAAAGAAAACAAATTGACCAAAGAAGAGGCTAAAAAGCTGTACGACTATCTGATCCAAAAATCGGAGGAAGCCAAAAAGACAGTGGAGGATGATTTGCAGACGCTGGTAAAAACCACCTTGAAAAAAATGAATGTTCCGTCGCAGGACGACATTAAAAAGTTGGAAGACCGGATTAAAAAGCTTGAGTCGGGCAATAAAACAAAAGTCGCGGCCAAACCGGCGCCGAAAGTAGTTAAGAGTACGAAATCCCAGGCAAAGAAATAACCGGTATTTAATTACGGAAACGTGAAAATTACAAAAATCGGGCTGGCAGTCCACGAACTGGGCCGCGCGCGCGAGATCATTGGCATTGTGGTCAAATATGGCCTCAGCGAATGGGTGACAAACTCAGGTTTGGGCAAGTTTCTTGTTTCGAAAAAGCGGTTGGCCCGTATTGAACGATACAACCAGTGGGAACGGATTCGCATGGCTGTGGAAGAACTGGGGCCCACCTTTATCAAGTTCGGGCAGATTCTTTCCGACCGGCCCGACATCGTGCCTGAGGAGTTGCGGGCTGAACTGATTAAGCTGCAGGACAAGGCGCAGCCCATGCCCGATGATTTGGCGCTGCAGGAAATAGAGAAGGAATTGGGCCGGAAGGTAGGAGAAATTTTCCGTGAATTTGATACGGGCCGGCTTGCTTCTGCATCCATGGCACAAACGTACAGGGCTGTGTTGCTCAACGGGGAGGAGGTGTGTGTTAAAATTCAGCGCCCGGGAATCGATAAAAAGATTGAACTCGACCTGAACCTGATGAATTTATTTGCCGGACGCATGCAGCGTAACAACCCTGAAATGGAGGCCATCAACCTTACCGGTGTGGTAAAGGAATTCGGGAAAACGATCAGAAAAGAGTTGGATTTTCATCACGAAGCAGCCAACCTTGTCAGATTTTCCTCTTGTTTTAAAGATGATCCCGACATAAAGGTTCCTAAGGTTTATGCGCAATATACCACCCGCCGGATTTTGATCGAAGAGTATATCAGGGGTGTCAAGGTAAGCGACCTGGAGAATTTACTGAGGTCAGGTCACGATCCAAAGATACTCGCACGTAAGGCGATGCGCCTCGTATTTGATCAGATTTTCATCTATGGTTTTTTTCATGCCGATCCCCATCCGGGAAATATCTTTGTGATGGAAGGAGAGGTAATCTCCTTTATCGACTTCGGGATGATGGGTTCCCTGCGGCCGGAGCATCTTCAGTTTCTTGGAAAATATGTACTCGGATACCTCGATCGCGACGCTCATGCCATGGCTGAAGCTTTGCTGATGGTTTCCGGGAAACGCAATTTTGCACGATTCCGGGAACTTGAATTCCAGATTGGCGACATGATGGCACATTATAAGTACCTCAGCCTCGATGAGATGGATTTCGGCAAAGTGATGAACGAATCAGTGGATATTTTGATTCATTACGGTTTGCGTATTCCTGCCGGGATTTATCTGCTGGTTAAATCACTGATGGCTATTGAGCGGGTGGCAGTGGTTCTTTACCCCGGAATTGATTTTGCCCACGAGATGCAGCCATATGCCATTACCCTCATTGCTCAGCAATACAGCCCGAAGCAAATTGCCAAAGAGGTATTCGATTCGCTGAAGGAATATTATAAGCTGCTCAAAGAACTTCCGTCCGACCTGAATGACATCATCTATAAAATGAAGGAGGGCCGTTTTAAAACGCAGATAGAAGTAAGGGGGCTGGAACCCCTTGCCGAACACCTTGATATTTCCAGCACCCGTGTTTCCATCGCAATTGTGGTCGCCGCTCTGATCATTGGAGCTTCGATCATCTCACAATGGGAACAAACGCGATGGATTGGCGCAATCGTGTTCTGTATTGCCGGATTGTTTGGTTTCTGGTTGCTGGTGAAATTGTTCCGGCGGAACAAATTTTAAATCGCCCCCGAAAATTGATTCAAAAACCTTACGTCATTTTCAAAAAACAGGCGCAGGTCTTTGATCTGGTATTTTAACATGGTGATTCGTTCTATGCCCATTCCAAAGGCAAAACCGGTATAGGTTTGGCTGTCGATTCCGCAATTTTCAAGTGCTGTAGGATCTACCATGCCGCAACCGAGAATTTCAACCCAGCCGGTGTGTTTGCAGATATTACACCCGACACCGCCACAGATCAGGCAACTCACATCCATTTCGCCCGAAGGTTCGGTGAATGGGAAATAGGATGGCCGAAGCCTGATCTTCGTGTTTTCGCCAAACATCTCTTTGGCAAAATACATCAGGGTTTGCTTCAGGTCGGCAAAGGAAACATTTTTGTCAATGTAAAGACCTTCCACCTGGTGAAAGATGCAATGGGCACGCGCTGAAATGGCTTCATTCCTGAAAACCCGTCCCGGAAAAATCATCCGGATCGGGGGTTTCGTGGTTTCCATGGTCCTGATCTGAACCGAGGAAGTATGCGTACGCAAAAGGATGTCGGGATTGGTGGCAATGAAAAACGTATCCTGCATATCTCTTGCCGGATGATCAGCCGTAAAATTGAGCGCTGAAAAGTTGTGCCAGTCATCTTCGATCTCAGGTCCGTCGGCAACGGTAAAACCAATTCTGCCAAAGATGTCGATGATCTGATTTCTGACAATGGATAAAGGGTGCCGCGAACCAATCTGAATGTTCCCGGCCGGTCTGGTCAGGTCAGGTTTGGCCAACAAGTCTGTGGCAATCATGGATAAACCTGACTTCAGCCCATCGATCTTCTGATTAGTGTTGTTTTTCAGGTCGTTAAGCAATTGCCCGACTTCGCGCTTCATCTCGGCCGGCACATTCTTGAAATCATCGAACAGCGCCGAAACCAGCCCTTTTTTGCTGAGATATTTCAAGCGCAACTGTTCAACCTCCTCATGGCTGACGGCCTTTATTTCATCAATCTCAGCCCTCAACTGATTTATCCGTTCTAACATCTGCTTTTAATTACGTCACTCGTCACTTGTCATTCGTCATTCGTCATTTGTCACTCGTCACGAATTTACTCAACTATCTTCATGGTCATCTTCACATCCTTCACCGGGCGATCCGATGGGTCTTTTTGTACAGAGGCAATTTTGGTGATTACATCGAAACCATCAGTGATTTCACCAAAAATGGTGTAGTCATTGTCGAGAAAATGGGCTCCCTTTTCAGGTTCAACAATGTAAAACTGACAATCGGAAGAGGCTTTTTGCGGATTTGACGGGCCACCAACCCTTGCTGCTGCAAGAGCGCCTCTTTTATGTGTGAATTTTGGATTGAATTCTGCCGGAATAGTGCTACCAAGGCTACCCATGCCTAATCCCTGGCCTGGTTTGGCAGTCTTTGAATTAGGGTCACCACCCTGAATCATGAATCCAAGGATGACACGATGAAACAAGGTCCCATCATAGAATCCGGATTTAATAAGTTTTACAAAATTATCGCGGTGTTGCGGGGTTTCATTGTACAGGATGCCTGTCATGTCACCATAATCGGTGTGAATTGTGAATTTTACCACTTTTTCTTTGGTTTTAGTTTGAGACATTGATGAAAGATTAAACACAAAAACAATTGCCAGAATGGCGAAAATGATTCTTTTCATAGTTTTGGGATTTTAGTGGGGCAAAAGTACAAAAAAAAATAATGTGCTGATGTGCTGATGTGGTAATGTGCTGATGTGCTAATGTGCTGATACATTGATGCGTTGAAAAATATGACGTTCATAATGGACTTAAAAATAGCGTTTGTTATTTATTCCTATCGATATTTCGTCCCTGACGGGACCGTCCTGTAGGGACAAGATATTTGTAGGAAAGGAGTTGTCCAGTGAATGAAAGTCCCTTCGGGACGGAATAAATGATTAACCAGAAAGCCAGATAATTCTATAAAATTCCACCCAGGTTTCACAATAAAATAATCGATTAGGCGCAATTGTACCAGACAAATTTATTTTTGCAAATTTCTTCCGCCATTCCAGACACATTTATCATTGGTCCTTCCCGGCTCCATAGGAGCCAGATTTTGTTAGAAAGCATGCCACCACCCCGATCTCTGCGCGCCGTAGGTGCGCAATTCATTTTGATTCAAATTCTCCGGCAGATAATATCGCACCTGTGGTGCGATGTGCACCCGTACCTCATCGTGCTACCAGAATTTCGCTCCTAAGGAGCGCAGTAAAAAAGGTCTCTGATAGTTTGCTCTAATTCAACAAGTCAAACAAGGGAAAACGAAGCCCCTGAAGTGGAAAGCTAATTGTTCAAGCCTAACTGGTACAATTGCGCCTAATCAAATAAAATATGACGAATTATTTCGTTGCGAAAAATTTCGAATTTGTTTTGAAATCAGCCTGAAATATCTTATATTTGCCAGTGCGATTGTATCCAATCACAGCGTCTCATTTTTTTCAACCCATTTCTTTAAGTCTCCTCTAAGACTCGTCTAAGTCTTCTCTAAGTCTCGTCTAAGTTACCATGCAGTTTCATTCGAGCAACCATGCAGTTTCATTCGAGCAACTATGCAGCAACCTTTCAGTGTTCTTGCAGCAACCATGCAACGACGATGCTGTAACCATGGAGAATGTTCGAATAACAGTGGAAAAAGATCATGGAACACTTTCAATTCATGACCGTTTGGGTACTAAATTTTCGTAATCAGCTCGTCCTTTCTGAATGTATGCTATGATTTGTTCGGTGGTCATTTCCGAAATTTCGGCATTAACTTTCTCACGGATCTCCCGCATCATTTTAACGCAGTCGAATTTCTTCTTAGTCTTCATTGTATATTAAATCTTAAAGCCCTCATTCAATCACTTTTTTCTCAAAATTACTAAAAATACCTATGTTATTGGTGGCAACCGGAATTAAAAATCAAAAATCGCAGATTATTTTGTTGCGCAAAATTTGCTATGTTCAAATATTGGTTATATTTGCTTTGCTAATTCATTAACAAAACTATTAAATCCAGGCATTATGTAATCATATTAAATTGAAAATATAGCGTTTAGCTGAATTCTGTTTCTGAAACCGACCAAAATTTCAAAGATAAACGGGATAGTATGCAAAACGCCACGTGAAAGCGTGGTCGTTGCTGCTCTCGTTTATCGGGCTCTTGGTCGGGCCTCAGAAACAGCGTTGGCAATCTGGCCACGCTGCTTTTTTTGTGGCGTGAGGTTTTTTACCGCTGAGGGCGCGGAGGAATTTCGCAGAGGGCCGCAGAGGGAGGGTGATAAATTATGATTGAAAGTGCTAACAATATAAAATTCATTCATTTATAAACCAACCAAAATCACCGTTATGAAAAAAAACTTCAAAATTTTTGTCCTTTTGGGATTTCTTTTGACTTTCCCGAACCTGTACACTTTCTGTCAGGTGAGTATCAGCACCAATGGCAGTGTGGCTGATCCCTCTGCCGGGTTGGATGTCAATTTCAACAACAAAGGGTTACTCCCGCCCCGGATGACATTTGAACAACGCAATGCCATCCCTAATCCGGTTGAAGGTCTGATGGTGTTTTGTACAAATTGCAATTCCGATGGAACAGGTTTACTCTCCATGTATCAGGGCGGGAAATGGAAAAATTTCTCCTGGGGATGTACTACACCGGTAACACCGCTTGTTGGCACGCATGTTCCCGACGCCACGCAGGTCATCTGGAACTGGAATACTGTTCCGATTGCTCAGGGTTATAAATGGAACACTGCGAATAACTTTGCGTCCGCAATGGACATGGGTTCTGCAACAACCAAAACGGAAACAGGATTGACATGTCTTACAAGTTATACCCGGTATGTATGGGCTTATAATGACTGCGGGCAATCAGGCACTTTAAATATGACGCAGGCTACACTATCGATCCCACTGGCAAATCCGCCTGTTGAGGGAACCCATGTCGCCACGGCAAGTCAAATAATCTGGAACTGGAATACAGTGGCAGGAGCTACCGGTTATAAATGGAACACTGCAAATAACTACGCAAATGCTACAAATATGGGAACGGCCACCTCAAAAACCGAAACAAGTTTAACCTGCAACACAGGATATATCCGCTATGTTTGGGCCTACAATGCTTGTGGTAATTCAACGGCTACTACCTTAATGCAAACCACAAGCATCAATCCTATTCCACCTGTTGCCGGCACAAATGTGCCTGCGGCAAACCAGATTATCTGGAACTGGAATACTGTTACCGGTGCCACCGGTTATAAGTGGAATACATTAGATGATTATAGTACAGCTACGAATATGGGTACTGCCTTGACAAAAACAGAGACCGGTCTTAATTGTAGTACACTCTATACAAGATACGTATGGGCTTATAATGGTTGTGGTTATTCCACACCGGTTACATTAGCACAGTCAACTATTGGAAGTATTCCTACCTCACCTGTTGCCGGCACAAATGTGCCTTCACCGAATCAGATCGTCTGGAACTGGAATACAGTTAGCGGAGCCACCGGTTACAAGTGGAATACTGTCGATGATTATGCTTCAGCAACGAATATGGGCACTGCGGTAACAAAAACCGAAACGGGGCTTACCTGTAGTACCTTATATTCTAGATATGTTTGGGCTTATAATAGCTGTGGTTATTCCACACCGGTTACATTAGCACAGTCAACTATTGGAAGTATTCCTACCTCACCTGTTGCCGGCACAAATGTGCCTTCACCGAATCAGATCGTCTGGAACTGGAATACAGTTAGCGGAGCCACCGGTTACAAGTGGAATACTGTCGATGATTATGCTTCAGCAACGAATATGGGCACTGCGGTAACAAAAACCGAAACGGGGCTTACCTGTAGTACCTTATATTCTAGATATGTTTGGGCTTATAATAGCTGTGGTTATTCCACATCGGTTACATTAGCACAGTCAACTATTGGAAGTGTTCCTGTTTCCCCTCAAGCCGGAACCCATATTCCTTACGATATTCAAATTAACTGGAACTGGAATACCGTTATTGGAGCCACTGGTTACAAATGGAATTCGGTGGACGATTATTTAACAGCCACCGACATGGGAAGTGTTTCAACTAAACCTCAACCAGGGTTGACATGTAATACTCCTTACGCATCCTATGTTTGGGCATACAACACCTGCGGCAATTCAACATCACTTGTATTAAACCAAACCACGGCTACCTGCACTTATACATGCGGCACTTCAATGTTACACATAACCCATGTGGCCGGAGTCGTTGCCCCGGTTGACAAAACAGTAAATTACGGCACTACTACCAATATCCCTGGCGAACCTACCAAGTGCTGGATTACCCAAAACCTTGGCGCCAGCCAGCAGGCTACTGTGGTTTCCGATACTACCGAGGCTTCGGCAGGCTGGTATTGGAAATTTAATCTCAACCAGGGATAAAAACATGATGGCACAACACGCACACCCAATACGACATGGATAAGCAACATTAGTGAAAATTCCGATTGGACCACTGCTAACGACCCCTGTGTCTCAGAACTTGGCACAGGCTGGCGCATCCCTACCTTGTTCGAATGGGTCAATGTTTATTATAGCAGCGATTGGACAGACTGGAATGGCCCTTATGGCTCTTCGTTAAAACTCCATGCTGCCGGGCGGCTGGACAGATGGGATGGTTCGCTGTACAATAATCGCGGCTATGATGGCAGCTATTGGAGTAGTACGCAGAACGATGCCACCCGCAGCCATTACCTGTACTTTCGCAGTGACTACTTCAGTGCCACGGCTGACTACTACAAGTCGTTCGGCTTCTCGGTTCGGTGCGTAAGAGACTACTAATTCATTTGATTTATTTGACTATTTGTCAATTTAATTTTTAATTCTTTTTTGGTAATCCCGCCTAGCGGTCGAATTTTATTTTGAAAATGCGTATAGAGGAAGCAGTAGCGAATTCATCAGAAAATTTGACCATATTTATTGTGAAAGAAGCGCCCTTCTGTAATGTTTATGAGCAGAGATCTAGGCGGTTTAACTGATAAAGCCATACAAACCAATGAAGAAAAGAGTTAAGAAACTCAATATGGATTTGGTATCTTTCGGTTTTTCCAAATCACAAAAACCAGAACTGTTAAATTTAGTTGAGCAAAATAGTTTTACATTGGCCCAGGAATAATCTGGCTTCACTCATTTGGCAACTTGTTTTCTTTCAATATCTTGTCCCTGCGGAACGGTCCCGTCAGGGACGAAATGTTTGCAGGGTCTGGGAATGTGCTGATGTGCTAATATGCTAATGTGCTGATGTGCTGATGTGATAGTGTGATGATATTTCAGGGTTTAGATTCAGGAGTAAATTATTTTCTTCGCCATGCTTCTGTTCTAAGAGATTTTGCTTCGATGTTTTTCCCTGTGAAAATTTCGAAAAGATCCGATACATCGATTTTGGAATCAGCAGGGGTGAGGGTCACACCATTTATTGAGGTATTCTTTTTTCTATTTACTTGTTGGGGAATGTGCTGACGTTTTTTTTGTTGACTCATTGGGGTGTTAATAAATGCGTTGTCGAATTCCATTATGGTCCACTACCGTGAGCTTACGATCTGGAGAGAATCCTTCAGATTGAATAAGGTTTTCAATGATCTCTCCTGGCTCTTCAGGCTTGTATTCTTCCATCCGCAAGTAAATGATTCCTCTTTCAGGTTTAATATCATACTTGAATAAAAGTTCACCGTAATCCCTGTCAAAGGTTAAAATAGTGCGATCCTCCTTAACTGCGATTGACAATACCTGTCTGTCCGTGATACCAGAAAAATCCTCGCCGATGTAATGCACATCGAAGCCCTTGTTTCGGAGATATTGGACACTTGCAAGAGGGATATTTTCATTGGCGAGAAACTTCATCAGCCTGTTTTGAGGGGTTGCGATAAGAATAGCCCATCGTGGATTCCATCATATATATAACTAAAAACAGCTTGCAGGTCCTTTGATGAGAGTCGCGGATAGTTTTTTAAAATATCCTGTTCAGTCCAGCCCTGGGCTAATAGTCCAATGATATGATCCACAGAAAGTCGTGTACCTTTGATGGTTGGTTTTCCCAATAAAACCTTTTTGTCGGATACGATATGTTGCTGCCAGTTCATAAAACAAAATTAAGCAATTCCGGGCAAAAAAAATCAAAGAAGGGAAATAATGTGCTGATGTGCTATTGTGCTGATGTGCTAATGTGTTGATGAGCTAATGTGCTGATGTGCAGATTTAGTGATTTGATAATTTACTGATATGATAATTTGCGGATTATTTTAGGGAGTTTTTTGATGAGGAGATAATTTTAGGCAAAAGTTTTTTAATAACGAGTATATTTTCTAGAAGTTTTTCCGATGAAGGGTAGTTTGGTGAATGCTTGCAGAGGAGAAGCCAATCGAAACCTGTAGAATAGCATTCCCCTTTTCCATAAAATAAATTGTTTAATTTTCACATCACTCCATCATCTCATCATCTCATCAACACATCAGCACATCATCTCATCAACACATCAGCACATTACCACATTAGCACATCAGCACATCATCACATCAGCACATTATCCCGTTTTCTCCAGGTAACACCGCCGGCACAGCGGTTCGTAAGAATCCATCTCCCCCAGCATCACCAGGTGATCGTCTTTCACCATCCGATGGGTATAGTGTGCCAGGTCGCCACAGTTCATACACACGGCATGAACCTTGGTCACATCTTCGGAGATGGCGATCAGGGCGGGCATGGGGCCAAAAGGCTTTCCGAGGTAATCCATGTCGAGGCCGGCAATGATCACCCGGATGCCGCTGTTCGCGAGCTGGTTGCAAACTGCCGGCAGTTCGTCATCAAAAAACTGAGCCTCATCAATGCCTACCACATTTACATCGTTGGTAAGCAGCAGGATCTGTGAAGCAGATTGCACCGGTGTCGACATGATCGCATTTTCATCATGCGAAACCACGTTGGTGTCATCATATCGTTTATCAATTTCCGGTTTGAATATCTCTACCTTCTGACGGGCGATCTTTGCACGTTTCAACCGGCGGATCAATTCTTCTGTTTTACCGGAAAACATTGATCCACAGATCACCTCGATCCATCCCAGGCGGTTTACCTGATTATTTTTTTCGATCTGCATTCAGGAGGGGTAAAATTTTGTATTTTTATAGCTGGATTTGCTACAAAAGTAAGAATTTCTCAATATTATGGACATTGCAATTATCAAAGACGAGATTAAATGGTTGCTTGAAGCCATCAACGAACAATATGAAGCGATTCACCGCTATGGCGGGAAGATTCCGCAAATTGAATTTGATATCCTGATGGAAAACGTGCGGAATTTTTATCAGAAAATGCACATGCTGCAACGATTAAATGAAACTGTTTTATTTCCAGAATGCAAGCTGAACCATCAGGAGCCCGAACCGGTTTCAGTTAAAGCTGAGTTACCGGTTCAAGATTTTATTGCACCGGTTTATACCGCCCCGGTCCAATTCAAACCAGCCGGTCCTCCGGTCGTGAAACATGAACCATCCCATTCTTCGAAAAAAACAACCCACCCTCAGGAGATAGACCTCTTTGCATCTGAGGAACCTGCATTCAACATAAAACTTAAAGCTGCCCGGGATAAGACTTTAGGTCCGAAAATTCCATCCGAGCACATTGAAAACCTGAAAACAGCCATCAGCATCAATGAAAAATTTATGTTCATCAATGAACTTTTTGATGGCAATCTCCGTGAATACAATGAGACCATTGAAACACTGAATGGCTTTAAAATCCTGGATCAGGCTGCCGACTATCTTGACCTGATGCGAAAAAAGAATTTCTGGAATACCGGTTCTACCGCATTCAAAAAACTGTCGGAACTGGTGGAACGAAGGTTTTAATAGCTATTAGGGATAAGAAGAATGCTAGGGAGAATTGGTAGTATAATTATTGTTTTAAAAGGGATAGGTCTTCTAACATGCTAAAAATGAGGTTTTATGAATGAAAATATTTCCATTGTAAAAGAATTGAAAAAAATGTTGATTGCCCAGTTTGACGACAATATCAAAGATGTAATATTATTTGGCTCCAGAGCTACGGAGGCCGCTACAGAACACTCAGATTTCGATGTGTTGGTTGTATTAAAACGAGATTATGACTGGCACTTTAGAAATCAAATGCTGCGAGTGGTTTACGATTTGGAATTAGAAAAGGACATCATGATAGACATTCACCTATTATCAACAAATGAAGTAGCGAATACTTTAAGAGGAGCTCAACCGGTCTTTGTTAATGCATTAAACAAGGGATTATACGCATGAGGAATTGAAAGATTTTATAACTGCAATAGATAATTTTATTAACCGAGTGGAGTAATCATGAAAAAAGCCCTAAAAATTACAGGAATTGTAATCGTAGCAATTCTGCTGATCCTGATCATTACGCCGTACCTGTTCCAGAACAGAATCAAACAGGAGGTGAAAAACCTGGCCAACCGCGCACTCAAAAGTGAGTTGAATTTCACGGATATGAACCTGTCCTTTTTCAGCCATTTCCCGAATCTCAGCCTTACGTTAACTGATTTCTCCCTGAAATCGTCGGCTCCTTTTGATAAGGATACCCTGATCAGTGCAAAGGAAATCGCCTTTGGAGTGGATGTGAGCAGCCTGTTTGGGAAAACCATCCGGATCACCCGGATCTATTTTGAAAAGGCCAGGGTCAACATCCTTTACGATGAAAAGGGGCTGGCCAATTATGATGTTTACCGGTCTGATTACAAAGAATCCGCACCCAGGGAAACAACGCAATCATCCGGCGCTGAGCTTAGCATTGATCATATCGTCTTTAAAAACTGTCAGGTGGTTTATGCCGATCTGACCATCCCGGTGCAGGTTGTGGCCAACGGTCTCAACTATGCCGGTAAAAGCAGCATGACCAACGATTTTTTCAACCTTACCTCAGATGTGAAAATTGATGCACTTGATGTGATTTACGATCATCAGAAATTCATAGATGCAAAACCGGTCACTGCAAAATTAACCACCAAAGTCAACAGTAAGGACTTATCAATGAATTTTGAAAAGAATGACTTGAAGATCAAAGACATTCCATTACAGTTCCAGGGAAAATTCAACTTTGAAAAAAATGGGTACCAGGTCAGCCTGAACTTTTTATCGGTCATGGAAAAAGAATTCCTGAGCGCCCGGTTCAAGATCAGGCAGGCTGAAACAATGTGGGTTTTCGCTAAAGTCAATGCCAGTGTTGATCTCGCAAAATGGGCCAAAGGATTCGATGTAAAAGCGGCCGAAGTGAAAGGGTTTTATGAACTCAACCTTAACGCCGAAGGCTCCTATATCACCGGCCCTGTGGTTAAAGTAAAAGGAATCCGGAAGGAAACAGATACGGTTATTCTCAGCATTCCAAAATTCAGTGTGATGACCAAGCTCACCGGCGGATATTTTAAATATACCAGTTTGCCCCAGCCGCTCACCAATATTAACTTTTTATTGAATGCCTCCTGTCCTGACAACAATTATAAAAACGTCAATGTTCAATTAGAAAACCTCCAGGCTATTTTCCTGAAAAATAAAATATCAGGGTTTTTCAGGATGAAGAACCTGGGCGATATTCCCATTGAGGCCAGCATTGCAGGCAGTTGCAACCTGGCTGAATTGAAGCAGGTCATTCCGCTCGACAGTATATCGCTGGCGGGAATTCTTTCCATGGATGTGAACGTAAAAGGAAATTATGCACCGGAAAAGAAGATGTTCCCGGTGACAACCGCACTAATCAGCCTGAAAGACGGATCGGTACAAACCAAATACTATCCGCATCCCCTGGAGCAAATCGGGATGGTGACCGAGGTGACCAACCGCACCGGTATCATGAAAGACCTGGTTGTCAAGATAAAACCTTTGACTTTCCAATTTGAAGGAAAGCCGTTCACTATTACGGCCAACCTGGATAATTTTGATGATCTGCATTATGATTTGCAGTCGAAGGGAGTCCTCGATCTGGGCAAGATATACAAAGTCTTTTCACAAAAGGGACTTGAACTTGACGGCTACCTTGAAACCGATCTGTCGCTAAAAGGTAAACAAAGTGACGCAACCTCAGGAAAGCTGGAACGGCTTAGCAATCATGGTACGCTAAAACTGCGCGAAATTGCCCTGACCTCCAATGACTATCCTAAACCATTCGTCATTAAAACAGGCGATTTCAGGTTTGACCAGGACAAAGTATGGTTTGATAATTTCCTGGCTACCTATGGCGCTTCAGATTTCCGGCTCAAGGGCTTCATGAAGAACACCATCAGCTATTTCCTTTCACAGGGAGGTACGTTGACAGGGGATTTCCAGTTGAATTCAAACTTCATCAACGTCGATGAATTCATGGCTTTTGCCGGAACCGACACGGCTAAAACCACGTCAAAATCAACGGCATCAGGTGTGATCATCATCCCACCCGACCTGGACATTGATTTCAAAGCCGAAGTGAAGAAAACCTCCTTTGAAGGACTCGAAATCAAAGATCTGAAGGGAGAAATTGACCTCAAAAAAGGAATCCTGGTGCTCAAGGATGCCTCTCTCAATCTGATTGACTGTAAGGTGAGTATGGATGCCACCTATGGCAGCGTGACACCGGTGAAAGGTTTTTTTGATTTCCATGTTAAGGCCGTAGATTTTGACATCAAACGGGCTTACAACGAGATTGCCATGATCCGTGAAATGGCCTCATCGGCGGAAAAGGCCGAAGGAATCGTTTCGCTTGATTACAGTGTAAAAGGGATGCTCAACGCGGAGATGTTCCCGGTTATGCCTTCGTTGGAAGGAGGCGGAGTTGTTTCAATTAAAAAGGTGAAAGTGTATGGGCTCAAACTATTCAACGACATCAGCAAAGGCACGCAGAAAGAGGGAATTAACAATCCTGACTTATCTAAAGTTGATATAAAATCAACGATAAAAAACAACACGGTCACCCTGGAACAGTTCAAATTCAAGGTGAAGGGAATCCGGGTTAAAATTTCGGGTACCACCACTTTCGACAGCAAACTGAACCTGAAAATCCGGCTTGGAATGGGTCCATTCGGCATTATCGGCATCCCCATGAAGATCACCGGCACCATGGATACCCTGAAGATCAAATATGGCCGCGGCAAAGAATCGGACGACCTCAAAGAATCCGACTATACCGATGAACTGCCAAAGGAGATGCTCGACCGGATAAAAAGCGCTAAGGATGATGACAGTGGGGATGAGGAGCCGGAACCCGCGAAATAAACCACTTCAGTTGATTCCGCCGTCACTCTCTGCATTCTCCACGATTTAAAATTCGGGATCCCCCTGACATTGAAAATTGTTTCAGGTACAGCTGAAACATTTATTATATTTGTAGAAAAATTCAACCATGACTGAATATTTTACGAGTCTGAAGAAATACAATTATTGGAATGGGGAGCCAATAAAAGTTGGATTCAGGCGTGAAACCTACCTTAAAAAATTTCATGGTTTTTTGGGGAACTCACTAGTGAAAGTCATTGTTGGTCAGCGAAGAACAGGGAAAAGCTACCTGATGCGTCAGATTATCGAATCCCTTGTCCTGAATGGCGTTGGTACTGGCAATATATTTTATTTTAACAAGGAAGTGATCGAATTCGATGAAATTGATCACTATCAGAAACTTTACTCGTTGATCCTTGAATATAAAAAAGAGATCAACCCGGTGGGTAAGATATTCTTATTCATAGATGAAATTCAACTTGTTCAGGGTTGGGAGAAACTTGTCAATTCATTATCACAGGACTTCACGGAAGAATTTGAAATATTTATCACAGGATCAAATTCAGAACTTCTTTCCGGAGAATTGGCCTCACTGCTCAGTGGCAGATATGTTTCTTTTGAAATATTACCATTTTCCTATGCGGAATTTTGCGCTTACAGGAACGAACCAATAAACAAATTAACCCTGATCAATTATCTGAAAACCGGAGGCCTGCCTGAGTTATTACACCTGGAAGAAGAGGAAATGAGGTTTCATTATACTTCATCACTGAGAGATACAATTATTTTACGCGATATTGTTCAGCGTTATAGGATTAAAGATGCGTGGTTAATTGAAAGTCTTTTTAAATTCCTTTCGCTTAATGCAGGCAATCTTTTCTCAGTCAACAATGTAGTAAATTATTTTAAGAGCCATAAAATAAAGACCAACCATGAAACAGTGCTATCATATCTTGGTTACCTGAAACAATCATTCTTAATCCATGAAGTAGAAAGATATAATATCAAGGCTAAAGAAATTTTATCCGGTGCAAAAAAGTTTTACCTTAATGATCTTTCTTTTCGTAACTATTCAACATTAAAATTTGAATTTGGATTGGCGCAAAATCTTGAAAATTATATCTATCTTTTCTTCAGATCGAAAGGATATAACATATTTGTCGGAAACCTGAAGGACAAGGAAATCGATTTTGTGGTGGAGAATGACAAGGAAAAAAAATATATCCAGGTTACCTGGTCTTTAAATGATGCCGCAGTGATCGAACGGGAGTTTGGAAATCTGGAATTGATAGCTGATCATTTTTCAAAAATTGTGATCAGTATGGATGATGTCTCCTTTGGCACCCGAAATGGCATCATTCATCAGCTCGCATGGGAATTGTAGGATTGGCAGCAATTTGTTCAATCAATAACAGGATCGCTAAGACGACTTCAGTAGATTCCGCCGTCACCATCTGCATCCTCCACGATTTAAAATTCGGGATCCCCCGGAAATAACCGCTGTAAAGTTTACGGATTTCAAACAAGGTGGCGCGCTCGCCTTTGTATGGGATGGAGGCTTCGAGGTGTTGCCTGACCACCGCGACCCGCTCGGCGATGGATGGTTCGGGGGGGATTGAATGATCCTTCAGCCATGATTTGATTTCGCGGAAAATCCAGGGGTTTCCGGTGGCAGCGCGGCCAATCAGAATACCGTCAACGCCGTACCGGTTTTTCATCTCTTCGGCTTTGGGGCCGGAATCAACATCGCCATTGCCAAACACAGGGATTTTCATGTAAGGATTATTCTTCACCTCGCCGATCAGGGTCCAGTCGGCGTCGCCGCCATAGAGCTGGGCGCGGGTACGGCCATGGATGGCGATGGCACTGATGCCCACATCCTGCAACCGTTCGGCTATGTCGACAATGTCTTTATGCGTTTCATCCCATCCCAGGCGGGTTTTCACAGTGACCGGCAGACGGGTTGATTTTACTACCGCTTCGGTCATACGGATCATTTTCGGGATATCCTGTAGCAACGCGGCGCCACCTCCTTTCATCACAATTTTACGCACAGGGCAGCCAAAGTTCAGGTCGATGAAATCGGGACCGGCAGATTCAGCCACTTCGGCCGCCTTCATCATTGATTCCACATTTTCGCCAAAGATCTGAATTCCGAGCGGTCTTTCTTCCGGCTCAAAACGCATTTTGTTGTTGCTTTTTACGGCATCACGGATCAATCCTTCGGCGGCAATGAATTCGGTAACCAGCACGTCAGCGCCATGCTGTTTGCAGATTACCCGGAAAGGGGAGTCGGTAACGTCCTCCATGGGAGCGAGGATCAGGGGAAAGCTTCCCAAATCAATATTTCCGATCTTTGGCAAATAATCTTAATTTAGCGGCAAAAATAGCCATAATCCGTGGATTTCCGTAAACAACCCATTCTCGAAAGCCTGACGCCCTTCACCCGGCTCCTGTTTTCAATATTACTTATCATCGCCTGTTTTGCAATTTCATTTTTCATTGGCTTGTTGCTGGCGGGTCCGCTGTTTGGGGTGCATATGAAAGACCTGATCGCTGCGATGTCTGATTTCAGTGATGCCAATACCATCCGTTTGCTCCAATATTTCCAGGTAATCCAGTCTTTTGGTTTATTTATATTTCCGGCATTGCTTGCAGGTTTCTTTTTTGACCGGAACAGCTTCCGATATCTGGGGATTGATCAACCATCCGGATGGCTGGTTTACCTGATTACCCTGGTGTTAATGTTTGCCTTTCTGCCATTCATCAACTGGATGGTTTCGGTGAATGAGGCGATGAAACTGCCGGAATTTCTTAAAGGAGTCGAGGATTGGATGAAAATCACCGAGGATGAAGCCGCAAAACTGACTGAAGCTTTCATGAAAATGCCGACCTTCGGTTCATTACTGTTCAACCTGGTGATGATTGCGATGCTGCCGGCCATTGGCGAAGAATTTATGTTCCGGGGATTGCTTCAGCGACTTTTCAAAGAGTGGCTGGGCAACATTCATGTGGCGATATTTGTATCAGCATTTCTGTTTTCGGCCCTGCACATGCAGTTTTATGGTTTTTTCCCGAGGATGATGCTGGGAATCATCTTTGGATACCTGCTTTATTGGAGCGGTTCGCTGTGGGTGCCAATCTGTGCGCATTTTATCAACAATGGTGCAGCGGTAATCTTCGCTTATCTATGCCAGCATGGCATCCTGAGTGGGGATTATGAAAATTTCGGCGCCACAGATAATGTTTTGCTGATCGTGTTGAGTGGGGTGGCAGTTGCGGGATTGATGTTTTTAATTTACCGGATTAGACCTCATCCTCCAACCCCTTCTCCTCAAGGAGAAGGGGAATTCCCTCTCCTCTAGGAGAGGGTTAGGGTGAGGTGTATTTTGAAAATAGAGTCATATAGCATTATATAGTATGAATTATATCTTCACCGATCTTCCCGGCAGCAGGCTTTGCCCATTCGACATCGGGTTGTTGACGTTATATGCCCTGACATGCCTTGGCATCGGACTTTATGCTTCCAGGCGCAAAACAGATTCTGACTTCATGATTGCAGGCCGGAAGATCGGCATCATCGGGTTTGTAACTTCTGTGGTGGCCAGTTACATTGGTGGTGCGGCACTGGTGGCCTACACAGCCTATGTTTATCGCTTTGGAATTTCGGCCATTGCTGTATTTGTTGGAACAGCCATCGGATTTATCGTTTTCATTCCCTATGCCCTGAAACTCCGGAAATTCAGCGGGGAACGCGAGTTTTACACCCTGAGTGACTGGCTCAACTTCAAAATGGGAAAAACGGTTGGCCTCACTTCTGCGGTCATCCTGATGATTGTGTATTCGGGAATGTTGCTTAACCAGTTCATCGCCGGAAGCAGCATATTGGCCAACATCAGCGGGTGGTCTTATGAAACCGGGCTGATCATCAGCAGTTGCATCATAGCAACCTATCTGCTGGCAGGAGGTTTTCGCAGTGTGATCCGTACAGATATTTTTCAATATATGGTGATGGTGATCATGCTGGTTTTGCTGGGCATTGTAATGATGGGCGACAGGCGGTCGTTTGTGATGGAACTGGTTGATTTTTCTAGAATGAACATTGGCATGACCATCGGTTTTACCGCGTTTGGCGTGCTGATCATTTTCCAGTCGGCCGAATACTGGCAACGGGTATATGGCGCCAAATCAGACCGGGTGGTTAAGTCGGGGCTGATCGGATCGGCCATATTCACTTTGCTTACCGGTATTGCCATTACGATGGTAGGTTTATCGGCCCATGTTCATGTTCATGGTATTGAGGCCAAGGATGCTTTTGCCGAAGGCCTCACCCTGCTGATGCCCGACAGACTTTTAGGAGCCGCGCTGATCCTGATCTTTGCGGCTATTATGAGTTCGGCTGATACGCAGATATTTGTGCTGGCATCTTCGGTGGCAGTTGACTGGGTGGATAAACTTTCAGGGAAAAAATCGGACAGCAAACGCCGGATGAAGATCACCCGGCTTGGAATTATCGGATTCACGGCACTGAGTTTCCTCGGAGCCTGGTTTATGCGTGATCTGGTGGCAGTGATCGTATTTATTACCGGGATTGGGTTTTCCATTATCCCCGCAGCAGTGGCTTCATTTCATTGGAAAATTAATAGCCGGGCTGCCATGGCCAGTTTTATCAGCGGGCCCGTGTATGTTTTCATTCTTTTGGGAATCGCTGCTTTTCAGCCAAATCCCTTTGATTTTTTTAAAAATAATGCCGATCTGGCGATCCTTTCCATTGTAATATCGACCATTTTTCTCATTCTGTTCCAGGTATTCGGAAAAAAAGAATAATTTTAACCATGCGAAAACTACTGTTGATATTTTCCATATGTGTTTTCATGTCGAATATGCATGTTTTTGCCCAGGCTGATTCTGTCACATTACCAGTGAAGGAGAAAAAGAAAACAGGCTGGACCTGGGCAGGGTTGCCTGTGGTTGCATACGATGCCGACATGGGATTGCAACTGGGTGTGCTGGGCCAGGTTTTTTATTACGGAGATGGGTCCACCTATCCGGAATACAAACATACCATTTACGCTGAATGTTCCTGGTTTACCAAGGGAAGCGCTGTTTACCAGCTGTTTTATGATTCGAAATACCTCATCCCGGGAGGAATACGGGTTACAGCCGACCTTGATTATCTGCCCGAAAGAGCCCTTGATTTTTATGGGTTCAACGGCTATGAAGCCAATTACCAGGCTTCGTTAACCGAACAAGGTTCTGCTGATTATATTTCCCGGGTTTTTTACAAGCAGGAACGGAAGATGTACCGCATCATGGCCGATTTCCAGGGACCACTTCTTGGCCAGAAACTTCGTTGGCTGGCCGGGATCAATATCATAGGTGTTCAAACCAGCACCGTTGACATTGAAAGGGTTAATAAAGGAAAACCAGACGATAAAAAGCTGCCGGATACTGCACTTTTATACGACCGGTACGTTGGATACCAGCTGATTCGGCCAGATGAAAAAAGCGGGGGTACCACTATCTATCTCAAAACAGGATTGGTTTACGATTCCCGCGACAATGAGGCAGCGCCCAACAGGGGGATGTGGAGTGAAGTCATGCTGCT
>JBAXFM010000004.1:0-42582 GCA_037139855.1 Bacteroidota bacterium | reverse complement strand
CGTGCTATCTCACCATAAGGTGATTTCTCAAAATCGATAGGCTGAGGCTGGGAAACAAGGATATTCTTTATTTTCAAGGTCGTACCGTATTAGCGTTCACACTCTCGAAATACCTACGCTCCCGCTGGTTGTAAGTGATTGAGCAAAAATTTAATGAGTACCAGCAGGGGTAAAATTTCGAGGCTGCAAAGATACACAAATAAAAATAAATACGAAAACTTCCTTAAGGCCATTCCAATAAAAAAACCTCGCATGAACCTAAATAACAGAATTACAACGAAAACAACCAGGCTAATGTGGATCAGGGCGATAGAATTTAGATAGACAATAAACACCATCGCTACCATCAAAAACGGCCCTGTGATCAAGGCAAATAACAGCAGATTGAGAAGATAATTATTGGTGGTTTCCCTGGTTCTAAAAATGGTGCCGAGCAAGTTGACCAGTGCCACTTTGGCAGCCAGGATCCCAATGGTAACCACGGCGATCAGCCCGTATAATGAGATCCCTGTTACACCTTGTAGCGTTAATCCCAGAATTTGTTCATTGAAAACATACAGAAACAGAGAAAATGTCAGAATATATACAATCCCCAGTGCAACAGAAATTCGTTCCCTGAAAAGATTACCGTCACGGGTGAGTTGATTGATAAATCGTTTGGAAAACGGAGCACGAAAGATTTGCTGGATTCTCCTGTGATAAAATACCTGTCCCCACGTAAAAAGAATGAAACAAACAACCAGGATGGCCAGAACCCAGTCGGGCTGTGCCTTGCGAATCTGGTCGATGTGAAATCCGTTTGGCTGCAACTGGTGTGTCTGGAAAATCGATTTGACATATTCCGGCTGTGGGAAAGCGACGCTTTGCAGTGAGATTGTTGTATCCGTTGATGATGTTATCCTGCTCATAATGCATTACCGTCAGCCAGATTCTTCGAAACGAAATAGTCCCACAGATTATCCTGTGGGGGTGGGGCAATGACCTTCAGCAGCTCTTTTTTAACAGGATGGAGGAACTCAATGGCACGGGCATGAAGATGAATAAAGCCGCCCGGGTTTGATCTGGGATAACCATATTTGAGATCACCTTTCACCGGACAACCCATTGCGCTGAGCTGTGCCCTGATCTG
Source organism: Bacteroidota bacterium (assembly GCA_037139855.1). GTDB lineage: Bacteria > Bacteroidota > Bacteroidia > Bacteroidales > FEN-979 > CAIVAT01. Next base: position 41,453 of record JBAXFM010000004.1, on the reverse strand, counting down.
ATGATGACGTCCGGTCAGCAGGTTTACCTCGAGCAAATAATACCCATCACTTTTGAAAATCACTTTGTAAACCAATTCTGCTTTCTGGGATCCGGCGACAGGGGTATCATGCACGAATGATTTGTTTTTTTCCGTGTTTCTCGTAAGATATTGCAAAAGGTGGTTTTCCGTTTGAGGCGGTTCATTTTTGACAACAGCCCAATAGGTTTTATGAATGAGACCATCACGCAGCATAATATTTAACCGTGTCAGGGCTTTTGAGGTCCGTGCAAAAACCAGGGCGCCGCTCACCGGCCGGTCAAGCCGGTGAACCACCCCCAGGAATACTTCACCAGGCTTGTTGTATTTGAGTTTGATGTAATTTTTCAGTACGTCACTCAGTGGTTCATCCCCGGTTTTATCGCCCTGAACAATATCAGATGGTCTTTTATTCAGGATGATCAGGTGGTTGTCTTCATATAAAATGTCCTGATCAATACTGCTCTTTTTCATTTGGGAAGTCAATGGATTTCACGTCCTGAATATAAGTATTTACGGCGCCACGCACTTCTTCAGAAAGGTTGGCATAGCGTCTGAGGAAGCGTGGTGAAAAGTCCATGGTGATGCCAAGCATGTCATGCAATACCAAAACCTGGCCGTCAACTCCGCTGCCTGCGCCGATCCCGATAATTGGTATCTTCACGGCCTGTGTCACTTTGGCGCCCAGCATGGCCGGAATTTTTTCCAGAACAATGGCAAAGCATCCCGCTTTTTCCAGTAAATGAGCATCATCCAGTAACTTTGAGGCTTCTTCCTCACTGGTTGCCCGAACTACGTACGTGCCAAATTTATGAATGGATTGCGGTGTGAGCCCAAGATGCCCCATTATCGGTATACCAGCCGAAAGAATGCGATCAACCGATTCGATGATCTCTTTTCCGCCTTCCAGTTTTACGGCATCAGCGCCGGCTTCTTTCATGATCCGTATGGCAGAATTCAGCGCCTCTTTCGAATTTCCCTGGTAGGTTCCAAAAGGGAGGTCAACCACCACCAAAGCCCGTTTTACGGCCCTTACTACCGATACGCCGTGATAGATCATCTCATTTAAGGTGATGGGCAGGGTTGAACTGTGTCCGGCCATAACATTGGAGGCTGAATCGCCCACCAGTATTACGTCAATGCCGGTACTGTCAAGAATCTTGGCAAAAGAGTAATCATAAGCCGTTAACATGGCTATCTTTTCACCTTTTAATTTCATTTCCTGTAAAATATGCGTCGTGACCTTGGTCACATTCCGGAATGATATAGCTATAGACATAATATCAATTTGAAAGCAAAACTACAATATTTTTATGTACTTTTGCCAAATATCAAAATGTATCCTGCATGCGCTACTCACGATTCATGCCACTGGTTTTACTGCTCCTGCCATTTTTGTCATCCTGTGATAAAACGTTGAAGGTTAATGCTGACTGGAAAGATGTAACGGTCGTTTATGGTCTGCTCGACCAGACAGAAGACACCACTTATATTAAGATCACCAAGGCTTTCCTGGGAGAAGGAAATGCACTGGAGTTCGCCAAAGTGTCCGACTCCAGTACCTATCCCAGCGTATTGGAAGTAAAGCTGGACGAATACGTTGTTATGCCAACAAAAGATACGGCGTTTATTCATTCGTACGATTGTGATACGGTAACCATCCATAATAAAAAGGCCGGGGATTCGATTTTTTATTATCCAAACCAGCTGATGTATTATTCTTTGTTAAAACTGGACGAGAATCACATATATAAATTGCATATCAGAAATTTAATCACCGGGAAAATTATTACTGGTCAAACCGGGCTCCTATCTGATTTTGATGTTACCCGGCCTCAGGTTACTGCCAGTTTTCCGGCAGGCAGGTCCTTTGAAGTAAGATGGTCGCCTTCGAAAAATGGTAAACGATATCAACTTGTGATCCGGTTCTTTTATCTGGAAGCATTAAAAACGAATACGGATAGCTTGTACATGAATTCAATTGACTGGCTTGTTTTTAATAACATCAGACCGGTAGACATTAACAGCACTCAGGATTTTGACCTTTTCTTTCCCGGCGATAACTTTTACACCCAGGTTGGGACGCAGGTTCCTGTGAACCCCCTGGTGACGCGTGTTGCACATCATTGTGAATTCATTTTCACCGTTGCAGCAACAGAATTAAATACCTACATGGAGGTTACAGAACCATCCCTGTCGCTTGTTCAGGAAAGACCGGCCTACACAAATATCGTCAATGGCATCGGACTCTTCTCCGCCAGGTACATGAAATCAGTTGATTCCCTGGGCGTCAGTCAGATGACCAAAGATGAACTGCGGGTGAACTCAAAAACCAAAGATCTCGGCTTCTGATTTTTATTTTGCCTGTCATTTGTCATTCGTCATTTGTCATTTGTCATTCGTCACTTGTCATTCCACTGTCTTTTTGTCACCTCTCTGACACAAAATCTATCTTGGTACAATGATTGACTATTCAGGATCAAATTCTGAAGAAATTATTGTTTATTTATAAGGAGATTTAAAAATGGCAAAAATTATTGGTATTGATCTTGGAACCACCAACTCCTGTGTGTCTGTGATGGAAGGAAACGAACCCGTTGTAATTCCAAACAGTGAAGGGAGGCGTACTACCCCGTCAGTTGTCGGGTTTACCGACAGCGGAGAACGTAAAGTAGGAGACCCTGCCAAACGGCAGGCGATTACCAATCCCAGAAACACTGTTTTTTCCATCAAACGCTTTATGGGCGAAACATGGGATCAGGTGCAGAAAGAGATTAAGCGTGTGCCTTATATGGTATCGAAAGGGGAAAACAACACACCCCGCGTTGATATTTCAGGGAAATTATATACCCCGCAGGAAATCAGTGCGATGGTTCTTCAAAAAATGAAGAAAACAGCCGAGGATTATCTTGGACAGGAAGTGAAGGAAGCGGTAATTACCGTTCCTGCGTATTTCAGCGATTCACAACGCCAGGCCACCAAAGAAGCAGGTGAAATAGCAGGCCTTACGGTGAAACGTATCATCAATGAGCCAACTGCTGCTGCCCTTGCATATGGTTTGGACAAAAAGCACAAAGACATCAAAGTGGCCGTATTCGATCTGGGCGGCGGAACTTTTGATATTTCCATCCTGGAGTTGGGTGAAGGCGTTTTTGAGGTCAAATCGACCAATGGAAATACCCACCTCGGAGGGGATGATTTTGACCATGTAATCATTGACTGGCTGGCAGATGAATTCCAAAAGGATGAAGGCCTGGATTTGCGCAAAGATCCAATGGCGCTGCAGCGTTTAAAAGAAGCTGCCGAAAAGGCAAAAATTGAATTGTCGAGTTCCATGGAAACCGAGATTAACCTGCCTTATATCATGCCGGTTGATGGAGTTCCCAAGCACCTTGTGAAAAAACTGACCCGCGCAAAGTTTGAACAACTTGTTGATAGCCTGATGCAATCAACCATCCCTCCCTGCCAGAAAGCATTGCAGGATGCAGGTTTAAAGGCATCAGAGGTTGATGAGGTCATCCTTGTTGGAGGTTCAACCCGTATTCCGGCAGTTCAAAAACTTGTACGCGACTTATTTGGTAAAGAACCTTCCAAAGGCGTGAACCCTGATGAAGTTGTTGCCATTGGCGCTGCAATTCAGGGTGGTGTGCTTACGGGAGAAGTGAAAGATGTATTATTGCTCGATGTAACGCCATTGTCGCTCGGTATCGAGACCCTTGGCAGTGTTATGACCCGCCTCATCGAATCGAATACGACCATTCCGACACGCAAGTCGGAAGTATTTTCCACTGCTGCCGATGGACAAACCTCTGTAGAGATTCACATCCTGCAAGGTGAGCGTCCGATGACGAATCAGAATAAAAGCCTTGGCCGGTTCCATCTTGATGGAATCCCCCCTGCACAGCGTGGAATTCCACAAATCGAGGTGATTTTTGATATTGATGCGAATGGGATCCTGCATGTCACTGCTAAAGACAAGGCAACAGGGAAATCACAGCAAATCAGAATTGAAGCATCCTCAGGACTTTCAGATGATGACATTCGCCGCATGCGTGAAGAGGCTCAGGTGAATGCTGAGGCTGACAAAAAGACCAAAGAGGAAGTCGATAAATTGAATCAGGCCGACAGTTTGGTGTTTCAAACCGAAAAGCAGCTGAAAGAATTTGGCGAAAAACTTCCGGCAGATAAAAAGGCATCTATTGAAAAGGCAGTGGAAGAATTGAAAAATGCGCATAAAAACCGCGACTTTGCTGCAATTGATGGTGCAATGACCAATCTGAATGCTATCTGGCAAACTGCCAGCGAGGAGATGTATAAAAATGCTTCGCAAAATGATCCTCAGGCCGGCGCCCAGGGTGCACCTCACCAGGATCAGCAGGATCAAAACCGCCAGGGCCAGAAGGGTTCTGGAAACGACGAAGTCACCGATGTTGATTTTGAAGAGGTGAAAGACAAATAATTTCTTACATTGACTTATTGTTCAAGGGCTGATTCTTTATGTGGATCAGCCCTTGTCTTTTGTTAATAAATATCCGCGAAAATGTCAAAAAATATTAGCAATTTTGTAGATTAATTCCCATGCGGTTTTTAAACATCAAAACTATGAAGCGTCAATTTTCTTTTTTAGGGTTCATCCTGCTGCTTATGTCCCTGGTTACTGTTGGATTCAGTCAAACCGTCACGGAATTGGTCGTTCCAAAGTATTTTGGAAGTAAAACGGCAGCCTCTACCAACAATGCAAGAACCGCATTTGCCTTTTGTGTTAAAATTGACGGGCTGACGCCCAACACCGTTTATGACCTGAAGCCGGGAGTAGGCCTTGTAAGCGAAGGTGGTACTGTATATGGAGCGGGCAATTACTGGAACGGCACTACTTTTACCGGAACCACAAATATTATTGCTTATTTCACTACCGATGCCACCGGAAGTACCGGACCGGTATGGGTATTTATTCAACCTACCGGCAATGCATCCCGCTTTGATGCCGGTCAGCAGCACAATATCAGGCTTGGTTGGGTTGTTACCGGTGGAACCATGCCGTCTTCTCCGCTTTTTGTCGGAACCAAAGTACTCACTGCACTTGACATCGCCGTTACTGCCAGAACACCCGCCACCACCGATGATGGATGCTTTGTGAAAGGGAGTTCCCTGGCTCCATCGAATGGGAAATACATGCTGATGTTTGATAACGTGGCCGGAACCGGTGATCCGCTTTTTTCATACATGATTATGCCGTTGCTCCCGACACAATCGGCCAATACCGAACTTCCAACTCCGATTAACGACGTTTACATGCAGGCCGGAACGGCGATCGCAGGAGATTATGTTGCCGTGATTCCTATCGGTGCAAACAATGCGAACGGAGTTCGTCGCGTTGAATCACGCAATCCTGACAATACCGTTTTTGCTTTTAATACCAGCGCCAATGGCACATGGCCCAGCGGGGCCAATACCACTGCTGCCCTGCGCCGCGACGTGGTGGTCCTGACAAATACAGATACACCGCTTACACCTGCCGGACCTGCCGGTCCAACCGTTACCACCGATCCGGTCATCACCAATATTTCATTCAACAGCGCCACCGGCGGAGGCAATGTAACCAACAATGGTGGCTCAACCATCACTGCCCGCGGTTTATGCTGGAGTTTAACAGCTAACCCGGTCGTAACCGGATCACATACCACCGAACCGGGTTCACTGGGAGCCTTTATCAGCAACATGACAGGGTTGCTGCCGAACTCAACATACCATGTCAGGGCATATGCCACCAATACTGTTGGTACCTCTTATGGCGCCGATGTCACATTCAGTACACTTTGCGAGGTTATTGCTCCGGCCCCTGATTTTTCGGCCAGCAAAGTTAATCTGACCGTAGGTGAATCGATCAACTTCTTTGATTCAACAAAGTTCTGCCCCGAATCATGGAGCTGGTCATTCAACGGAGGAATACCAAGTACTTCCACTTTGAAAAATCCTGTTGGAATTACGTATAACTTTACAGGCGATTACACGGTTTGCCTTACCGCAACCAATCAGTGGGGACAGCAAACGGCCTGTAAAACAGCCTACATTCATGTGATCGGACCTACCAATGCGCCAATCGTCATGACCGAAATCAATTATCGTTCACCATTGGGTGGAACAGACTCCCTTGAATTTATCGAATTGTACAACAACGGTTCTCAGCCCATCGACCTTCATAATTTTTATTTCAGCAAAGGAATAGAATACACATTCCCAAGCATGACTTTAAATCCGCAGTCATTTGTTATGGTGACAAAAAGCTCGGTGTATATGACCAATTATTACAATGTCCCATCCTTGCAGTGGAATGCAGGGTCGGCCCTCAGCAATGGCGGCGAACCCATTGTCCTAAAGGACCTGTATGGTTTTGTGGTCGATTCAGTATCCTATCTGCCAACCTTGCCGTGGGATACCATGGCCAATGGAAAAGGCCCAACCCTTGAACTTTGTGATCCGTCTTCAAACAATGCTTTGCCCGTGAACTGGAGGCATGCTCTTGAATACCAGAAAAAAACACCCGCAGGCGATTCATTATATGCATCCCCGCTTGCCGGATGTTCGTATGCTTCGGTAGCTAATTTCCTGACAAGCGACTCCACCATTAACATCGGGCAATCTGTCATTTTTACCGATGCTTCCACCGGCAGCATTGACTCATGGTTCTGGGAATTTGAGCGTGGAAATCCTGAGACATTTACCGGCCAAACACCTCCGCCAATCACTTACAATATCCTCGGATCATATGATGTTACACTTACCACCCGTAACAATGCCGGTAAAAGTGTTAAATATAAACCGGCATTTATCCAGGTTGGCCCTTCAGGCATTTCAGATTTTTCATCCGTTACCGGCTTCTCAATTATCCCGAATCCTGCTTTTAACGGTAAATTTTCTCTTGTGTTCGGTAAATTTTCTTCCTATGAAATAAGTGTATTGTCAGCCATCGGAACTCGGGTAGCCTATCGGACCATAGAATCAAAAGAGATTGTTTTAAACCTTCCTGAATTACCCAAAGGCTTGTATTTCATACAAGTAACAGATCGTAAAACCGGTCAAATAAGTTCACAAAAACTCATCATTCAATAATCACCAATAAATCCAAACAATCATGAAAAAACAATTACTGTTTTCAATAATTTTCCTTCTTTCAGGCTTATGGGCAATCGGGCAGGGAAATGAAAATTTCACCAATTACCCCGAAACCGCGAACGCATACCACAATGGCACATTTACAGGCATGGATGGTTCAACGTGGAGCTATTCACAGTGCCGCGGCGACTCTGTGATCGTGGCCCCTTCACCCACCCTCGGTAAAGGCAGAAATCCGACAGCAATGGTGCTTTCAGGAACCCTCCACAATGGGTGTGGCACCTTGCAATTTGATTACAAACAACCTTTTACAACCGCAGTAAACCTTAATGTTTTCGTGAATGGGCTCCTTGTTAAAACTGTTACAAGTACCGCACAGGGAGCACTCAACAATTCAGGACCAATCGTCGTAAATGCACCCGGTGACTTTACCATCCTTTTAAAGCAGGCAGATAGTCTCTCTTCAGGTCAGGCAACAGTTGATAACATCATCTGGACTGCGTATAGCGGAGGTCCTGCACCTGAACCAACAAACTATCCGACCAACTTTGCAGCTGCCACATCCCCCTTTACGATGAACCTTTCATGGACAGATGCTGTTGGCGCTCAGTTACCTGTTGCATACCTTGTCATAGGAAGTGATCTGAATAATATTGTTGCCCCGGTTGACGGAACACCGGTTCCTGATGATGGAAATCTGGCCGACGGTCACGGCACCCTTAATGTCCTCCAGGGAATACAGCATGCTGCATTCGGAAATTTACCGGCAGGCAAACAATATTTCTTTAAAATTTATCCATACACCAACTCCGGGGCTCTGATTAATTACAAAACCGATGGAACAGCCCCCAGCGCTTCCGCCACAACAGGTAATACGGTCATCATCGACAGCCTTCATTTTACAAACCGGACTTTCAACAACTGGATTGTCAAGAATGTTACCGGTGCAGAAGTTTGGGTTGTTGACTCCATTCACGGCATCAATAATGGCCCGTGTGGGAAAATGAGTGGTTACGCCGGACAATCAAATGTGAATGAAGACTGGTTGATTTCACCTGCTATGAATTTTGATATGTATTTGAATGAGGTTCTGACATTCCAATCAGCCTATAAATACACAGGCGCCCCGATGCAAGCCCTGATTTCAAATGATTATGATGGTTTGACCAACCCGGGAGACTTTTCCTGGACAGCTTTATCTGCCACCTGGTCCGCCGGAAACTATGCATGGACACCCTCCGGCGCCGTGAATGTGAGCGGAACAAACGGGCAACGTGTATACATCGGTTTTAAATATACTTCAGATGCTACGGCAGCATCGACCTGGGAACTGGATGATATCGTGATCACTGGCGACAAAATCATTGGGATGAATGAGAACGTTGCAAATGAAGGCGGATTTACGGTCAATCCAAACCCTGCTTCAGGAAAATGTTCTTTGAAGTTCGACCGTGAAGGAAATAAAGAACTTCGGGTAATTTCCGTAATTGGGACCACCGTCCTGGAAACAACGACCGATCAGATGAATTATTCCCTGAATCTGAACTCTCTTTCCCCTGGCATTTATTTTATTCAGGTTTCAACACCTTCTTTAAAATCAGTACAGGTTAGAAAATTGGTCGTCCGCTAATAAAATATCTTTGGAAGGAAGGTCGCCTCAAACGGGGCGACCTTTTTTTTTCTACTTTTGCCATTCAGTAGCATTGTTTTCATGTGGCGACTCGTACTTCTCCTGATTATCCTGTCCGGTTATCCCGGAATATCGCTCATGTCCCAGCAGCCCACCGGTACTGGATCTTCCGATATTCCCCTGCGCATTGAAATTCCTGCCCGCTCGGCTAATGAAACTTACCGGATTATCCCATGCGGGATAAACGGCCTGATCGTATTTTTCAGAAGCCAGGAGGTAGCTGATCCTGCACGAACCAATTGGTATTTTACATGTTATGATACTAATTTTCAGCAGCTTTGGGTTAAAAGTGTACCGCTTTTCAACGATCAGGAGTACCGGTATCATCAAAGCGGACCAGATACGTTGGCTTTGGTGTTTGTTCATTCCGGAAAATCGCACAATGCTGAAAATGTATTTGAGATCCTCCGGATAGTGCCACAAATAGGGACCCTGATCCTCAATACCGGGACAATCGACGCCGGAGCTGTTGTGGATGCCTTTGGTGTGAAAAATGGCCGGGCATGGCTTGGGGTCAACATCAAGGGCATGGCCGGAAAATTAGTGAATATTTCGTTGAAAAATGGAATCAACAAATCTTTTTCACTTGGAACCGGAAGTCAGATTGCTGTTTTATGGATGCAACCTGACACCTCCTCACTTTTCGCATCCGCCATTGTCAGCCGAACCGTTTCAAAAAAACACACAGAATACTACCTGGTTCGTTACGATACCAATGGTTTGATCATCCGTGAGGTATTGTTAGGCATGCAAACGGGTGAACACTCTTTGACCCAGGTTAGGGTAGCAGGACTCAATACTGGCTCAGAATTGCTGCTTGGAAGTTATGGACAGGGTGGAGCAGGTTCAAGCCAGAAAAACATTGCCATTGACCAATCAACCGGATTGTTTGCAAGCAGCGTCAGGAACGGAACCCAGAAATCGATCAGTTTTTATAATTTTCTGGAGTTGAAGAATGCCAATGCACTGGTAGGCGAAGAAGACATTATCTCGTTGAAGAAGAAGGCGTTGAAGAAAAAAAAATCATTAACTGAATATTCACTCGACTTTTCAGTATTATTACATGAGATCATATTCCTGAATGATCAGTTTATCTTATCTGCCGATTTATATTCACCGCAATTCCATACAGAAAGTTTTACCGACTTTGACTTTTATGGACGACCTTACACCAATAGTTATTCTGTGTTTGATGGTTATCGCTTTTTTAATGCCATTGTTGCAGGGTTTGATTCAGATGGAAAGTTGCTTTGGGATAATAACATTGAGATAAGGAACCTGGTGTCTCTTGATTTATCACCTAAGGTGGTGGTTTACCCTAATGGTAACGATCTGGTGTTATGTTATGTCAGCGATGGAAAGATAGGTTCAAAAATAATCCGGGAAAACAATATACAGGAAAAACTTGATTTCACAACCATTGACAGGCTGTACCCGGATGATAAAATTCTTTCAGAAACAAAAGGCATGCTAAGCCACTGGTACGGGAATTATTTCCTGAGTTATGGTTATCAGGAAATCAAAAACATTGCACTGGAAACAAATAACAAAAGACTTGTCTTTTATTTCAGCAAATTGCGATTTGACCAATAGACTGGTTACTTTGTTACAATAAATAGCTTGTTATCGCAAAACAGCAGCATAAAGGTTGTATCTTTATGGTAACCAGGTCCATCAATCGTTAGGGTATAAGGTTGGTTTCCTGCCAGAGAAAATGGAAGCGTATAGTCCCTTTCAATACTCATGGTTGCATGAGTTTCAACCACTTTGACTGATATGGTAGAATCGAGTTTATTCTCTACGTTCAATACTCCTTTTCCGCTGCACGGATCTGCTGCCTGCTGTTTGCTACAGGCAGAAATGATCATAGACACGACGAAAAAAATGATGGAAATGGCAAAAACTGACTTTTTCATGGGATTCGGATTGTTAATTGCAAAAGTACAAGGATTCAATCAATAACAAAATTTTTTCACGATCTTTATTTATTGACAAAATAAATTGTGTTATGGTTGTCTCTAAGTGTTGAAAATTAGTATTATTTTGTTAATTTTGTTGATTCAGAGATTTTGTGATATTTTTATCAGTAGCTTTTTGATTATAGGCAACCTTTTGAGTGAAACTTTTGTCGTACATTTGAGTATAACATATCAGAGCGAAAACTTCTACAAATTCAAAACATATGTTCCATCGATTTTTCCGCTGTATCCTTTTATCATCTTTGCTGATAGCAGCTACGCCCAGGGTATGGGCACAGGACTGTCCGGATACACAACCGGTGATTACAGGGGCAGACATTGCCTGTGATCAGAATGCAGCTTCTGTAACCTATAATTATTCAACTCCGGCTACCACGGGTACGCCAACCCATTCCTATCAATGGGTGATAACCCCGGCTACCGGAAGAACCATTGTGGGGCCCACGAACCAGAACCAACTACAAGTTAAGTGGCAGGCTACTGGAACCTATACTGTTCAGGTTACGGAATGGAACAATGATCCCACCTTCGCAGGGTGCGTTGGAAAAGTGGCTACCAAAACCATCACCGTGCAGCCGTTGCTTCATGCTTATTTTTATTATCAGTTTGACCCACTTGGCGGCTGTTTTTACAATGTGGTCAACTTTACCGGAGATGTATCCGTTCATGCGGATCCGTCGATTTCCTATTCGTGGAATTTTGGTGATGGCAGCCCGGTGGTTTCCGGACCCGCCGCCGGTGTTTTACAGCATACCTTCCCAACAACCTCCGGCGTTACATATACAGTAACCCTTACCGTTACCAATTCAGCAAATCAGACCGATCAGATTATCGATTATGTATATGTAAACCCTGACCAGTACAAACCGGTCGCTTCTTTTACAAATACGGCAACACCGCTTCCATCAAACTGTCTTTACAACCCTATGACGTTTGATGGTTCCGCATCACTGTCAAAACCTCCTACCAACCCCGAAAATATTACTATCTTATATTATGAATGGAATTTTGATGACCCCGGATCCGGAACTTCCAATCAGGTGAATAGCGGTACAACTCCTACGGTAAATCATGTTTTCAAGGATTTTGGGCTCCATCATGTCCAGTTAATTGTTACCAATTCGAAATATTGCACCAACACCTTTACAAAAGACGTATTTATTGACAATACCATCCCAACTGCATCCTTTACAAATTCGTTGGCTTGTTTGGGAGAGGCAACTCAATTTGCCACAACGTCAGTTACTCCTGTTGGAACACTCACACAACTTGAATGGATTTATGGAGATGGCACGGCTTATACGAGTACCAATCCGGCTGAAGCCATTTCTCATACCTACCTTAGCCTGGGAACATACAGTGCCAAACTGAGGGTGACCAACTCAAACGGCTGCATTTCTGATTATTTTATCAAACCAGTTTCTGTTAATCCATCACCCATGGCCAGTTTCCTTGTAGGAAATGCCTGTCTCGGCGAAGCTGTTGCCTTTACAAATACCAGTACGCTGAACGGTGGAAACCAGATCAGCGGTTATTTATGGACTTTTGACGATCCTGCCTCAGGATCAAATACATCAAACGTTACCAATCCAACCCATTTATTCAGCGCAGTAGGTTCTTACGATGTATCACTTCAGGCGACCAATTCCGACGGCTGTGCCAATACCTTCACCATCAGCCCGCCACTTGTTGTCAGTCCTAAACCGGCAGTTGATTTTACCTTCCAGAATGGCACCCAGAATTGGGAGATCCTGTTCTTTAACAGCACCCCGCCCAGTGTCGGAAATAATCTCGTTTGGGATTTTGGCGATGGCACATTTGGTTACGGGCCAAACCCATCCCATGTTTATCAGGGACCTGGTAATTTTCTTGTAACCCTCACTGCCACTGATGCTATCAACGGATGCTCCAACACCATACAGAAGCAAGTTACCATGCTTGGAAACGCCTCTGCATACTTTACCACCGATTCACCAAGATGTATTGCTGATACCATGCATTTTACTCCTCAGATCCCTGGTGGTAATATTGTGAAAGAGGTTTGGGATTTTGGCGATGGCACGGTTATAACGTATAACCCCCCAACGGTATTCCCTATTTTCGCAGCACATCCCTATACCCAGTCAGGCACGTTTACAGTAACCCGCACTGTCACTTATATCACGAATTTCTATGAGTCGTTCAGCATTCAGGTTGTGGTTTACCCGTTGCCAACTGCCAATTTTACTTTTTCCAACAACCCGGCCTTCCCAAATTCTTATGCATGTGCCAACCAGGCGGTTTATTTCACCGATCTGTCTTTTTCCACCTCCGGTAATATCATTGACTGGTCATGGGATTTCGGCGACCCGTTGTCAGGAATCAACAACACATCCGTTTTACCCAATCCTTCGCATGTGTTTAGCGGAACCAACCAAATATATCATGTTACCTTAAAAGTGACCGATAATGTAAATAGCTGTACCAACACCCTTGTCAAGGATGTTTTTGTTCACCCACCTGTTCCAATCGATTTCACTTTTACAAACAACACCTGTCTCGATCAGGTTGTTACCTTCACCGCAAATCTCGGTGTAATGGTTCCTGGGAATATTGCCACCTGGGATTGGGATTTCGGTGACGGATCGGCCCATGTTACCAGCCCGCTTGGAGCGTCTCACCTGTATATTGCAGCAGGTACCTATAACGCAATTCTTACGGTGACCGATTTAAGCGGATGTACGAATTCTCTGTTAAAAACAGTGACCGTCATGCCGAAACCGGTTTCAGGATTTACTTTCGCCTCACCAACCTGCGATTCCGTTGCAGTTCAGTTTACCGATCAATCGTATGTTCCTGCAGGATTTCCCGGATATATTACTACCTGGGTATGGACCTGGGGCGATGGCACCTTTACCACCGTTAATTTCCCGGCCAGCCCGAATGTCAGTCATGTTTTCCCCGGAGTGATCTATAATTTCCCTGTTAAACTGACCGTTACCTCCAGTTTTGGATGTAAGGATTCAATTACACACCAGGTTAATATTATCCCGGCGCCAACCGCGGCATTTGAAGTATTACCCGGCACTCCGAGTTGTGCAACCCAGGTTGTTCAGTTTAATGACCTTTCACAAACAAACGGAGGAGGAAGTATTGTTTCCTGGCTATGGAATTTCAGTGATCCTGGATCCGGCATCAACAACACCTCTACCTCACCAAGCCCATCGCACACCTTCCTGCTTGATGGCACCTATTCAGTGCATTTGATTGTGACCAATGCCAATGGATGCAGTAACTCAGTGACGATTCCTGTTGTGATCCATAAACTGCCGGTTGCCAACTTCACAGCTGATTCTGCCTGTGCTGGCGGTGCAACGCATTTTACCGATATTTCGGTTGTCAATGCAACAGCCATTTCATCCTATAACTGGACCTTTGGAGATGGAGGGACATCCACGCTTCAGTCACCGATACATACCTATGCCACCTTTGGCATATACAATGCCACGCTGTCCATTGTCAACACCAATGGATGTATGAGTTCAGTGACCAAGCAGGTAACAGTTCATCCGAACCCTGTTCCTGCGTTTACCTTTTCACCAGCCAGTTGTATTGGTAACCCGGTGACATTTACCGACCTGTCATTTATCCCATCCGGTTTTTCAGGTTCCATTAAGACATGGATATGGAATTTTGGTGACGGATCAGCGCCAGTGATTATTAATTACCCGAGTTCACCCAATGTTACCTATACTTTCCTGGGAACAGCCACTTCCCATGTTGTATGGCTGACGGTAGTTACTACAACCAATTGTACTGATTCCCTGGCGAAAACGGTAAACAGCATTCCTTCTCCGCTCGCAAACTTCAGCTATTCCAACACCACGTGTCTTGGGCAGACCGTACTGTTTACCGACTTGTCACAAACCAATGGCGGCGGAAGTATCCAGAACTGGACCTGGAATTTCGGCGATCCGCTTTCCGGAGCAAACAATATCTCTACCTTGCAAAATCCGACACACGCATTTACTACTGCCGGAACCTTTACGGTCATCCTGAATATCATGAGTACGAATGGTTGTACGAAATCCGATACTGCCCTTATTACAATCAACAGTCTTCCTGTTGCCAATTTCACCAACACCTCTGCCTGTGAAAGCAGTGCAACCTCATTTACTGACACATCCTTACCGAATGCCTTGTCTATCATTTCCTATGCCTGGAATTTCGGCGATGGCGGTGCCTCCAACCTTCAATCACCCCAGCATACATACACGGCCTTCGGAACCTATACAGTAACGCTGACGGTTGTTAACTCAAACGGATGTATTCATAGTGTAAGCAAACAGGTTACTGTTAATCCCAAACCGATTCCTGATTTTACTTTTTCACCGGCCAGTTGTGTCGGGAACCCTGTAAGTTTCTTCAACCAATCATTTGTTCCAACAGGTTTCTCATCCTACATCAATCAATGGGTCTGGGATTTCGGCGATGGTTCAGCGCCTGTACCGATTCTTTTCCCGAACCCCCCGAATGTGACGCATACCTTCCTGGGATTGGCCACATCACATATTGTGAAACTGAAGGTAATTACTACAAATGGTTGCATCGACTCTATTTCAAAAACAGTTGTCAGCATTCCATCTCCAGTTGCCAATTTCAGTTATTCCAGTACGTTGTGTCTTGGTCAGCAGGTTTTATTCACCGATTTAACACAAAACAATGGGGGCGGCAGCATTCAAACCTGGAGCTGGAACTTCGGAGATCCTTTATCAGGAGCCAGCAACATTTCAACCTTGCAGAACCCATCGCATGCATTTACCGCTGCCGGAAGTTTTATCGTAACCCTGACTGTTACAAGTTCCAGCGGTTGCGTAAATACGTATACACCTGCCGCGCCAATTATCATCAATGCACTCCCGACGTCCAATTTCACCTGGGTTGATGCCTGTGAAGGCTTCCCGACCGTATTTACAGATGCCTCCACAACACCTGGTACTACGACAATTGTTTCTTATGCCTGGAATTTTGGTGATGGCGGAACATCGACTTCGCAATCACCCTCACATATTTTCACGGCTTATGGCACATATGGTGTAACACTAACGGTGACAAATTCAAACGGATGTATTCATCAGATTACAAAACAGGTACTGGTTAATCCGAAACCCATTGCAGATTTCTCTTTCTCTGCTGCAAGTTGTGTAGGCAACCCTGTTAGTTTCGTCAATCAGTCGTTTGTACCTACAGGATTTTCATCCTCCATCAACAAATGGGAATGGGATTTTGGTGACGGGTCAACAACACCTCCGATTATATTCCCGGCTAACCCGAACATCGTACACATTTTTAACGGAACAGCAACTTCACACGTTGTAACCCTCACGGTGACCACCACCGCAGGATGTGTCAGTGTCGTTTCAAAAACGGTCACCAGTGTTCCTGCTCCGATTGCAAACTTTTCACATTCAGGATCACTTTGCGATAACCAGCCGATCCAATTTACCGATTTGTCACAAACCAACGGCGGTGGCAGTATTCAATCATGGTCCTGGAATTTTGGAGATCCGCCATCCGGCATGAATAACACTGCTACGATCCAGAATCCGATCCATCAATTCACCTCAGCCAATACATTCAACATTACGCTGATCGTTACCAATGGAAATGGTTGTAAAGACACTCTGCTCCCCCTGCCAACAGTAACGATTAATGCCCGACCGCTTGCCAATTTCAGTGCTGATACAGTTTGTATGGGGACATTGACCACATTTACCGACCTCTCGACCGGAGGAACCATTGCAAGTCGTTTATGGGATTTTGGTGATGGCCAGACTTCTTCTACCGCCAACCCGACCCATCTGTATGCCACAACTGGTAATTTCAATGTTAAATTAACGGTGATGAACTCCGTGGGTTGTTTGAAAGATACGACGAAACAAGTGCTTGTGCTGGGTCAGCCTATTGCTTCCTTCCAATACTCCTCACCCAATTGTGCCGGTGACTCAGTACAGTTCACAGATTTATCTTCAACGCCTCACGGTTATATTACCGAGTGGACCTGGGATTTTGGTGATGGCACGGTGGTTGGACCGATATTGTTCCCGCAGAACCAGAATATCAAGCATAAGTTTGTAAATGGTGGCAATTATAATGTCAAGCTTACAATCCTCACATCCGATGGATGTACCAGGGAAAAGATTACACAGGTTCAGATTGGATTCCACCCGGTGGCAAATTTCAGCTTTGGAACGGCCGGATGTGCTTTGACACCATTGCAGTTTACCGATTTATCCCAGATGAATGGCGGACCTGCCATTACGACCTGGAGTTGGAATTTCGGAGATCCTGCCTCAGGTTCAAGCAATTTCTCGACAACCCAGAACCCGACACATCAATTCTCTGCCGGCGGAACCTTTACCGTAAGGTTAATGGTTACCAATGCCAACGGATGTAATGATAGTGTAGTGGGTGGTAAGGTTGTGACCGTAAACCCGGCACCTGTGGCAATATTCTCAGCTGACACCTCCTGTCTTGCGAGTCCGACTCAGTTTACCGATGCCTCTACAACGCCTTCAGGTACTATTGCAGCCTGGTTATGGACCTTTGGTGATCCGGCCAGCGGAGCAAACAATACCTCTACTGATCAGAACCCAACGCACATCTATTTAACGCAGGGCACTTACACCGTAATACTGCATGTGACGAACTCACATCAATGTTCAAAGGATACCTCCATGTTGATTGTTGTGAATCCCAAACCAGCCGCCATGTTCCAATATGCCGCCTCCTGCGTGAATACAGGCACACAATTTACCGACATGTCGACTGCACCGGGGAGTACTATCAAAAACTGGTACTGGGACTTTGGCGATGCCACACCTCCTGTAACCATTCAGAATCCTATCCATATTTACACGGCAGCCGGAACATACCAGGTTAAGCTGAAGGTGATGAACCTCGCCAATTGTGAGGACTCAGTGACCATTCCAGTCATTGCCCGGCCTACCCCTGTTGCTGGTTTCAACTATACCGGATATTTCTGTCCGAAGGGGAAAGTTGATTTCCAGGATATTTCAACTGCAACAGGATCGACTATAGCCCAACGGGAGTGGATTTTCCGTCCGGGTTATACCTCTAACATCCCTAATCCATCGTATACTTTCCCGGTAACCGATACAACTTACCTGGTTACCCTGATCGTAACGGATACATACGGATGTAAGGATACGATTGTTGACAGTGTTTTCGTCAAACCTGGTTTCTCCTTCGCGTTTAACAATGATACCGTTTGCCAGGGTTATATTACCCATTTCACACCGGTGAATAAAACTCCGGGAGATACCCTATATTCTGTTACATGGAATTTCGGGGATCCAACTTCCGGACCAAACAACATTTCACCACTTTATAACCCGACGCACACTTTCACAGGTCCGGGCGCTTACATCGTAAAGATGAAAGCGTACAATTCGGATAATTGTGTCGATAGTGTGTACAAGGAAGTGAGGGTTTATGCAGCGCCAAAACCGAATTATTCATTTGTCTCGACACCTTGCGACAGTACCATTTATTTTACCGATTCGACGGTGAACAGCGGCAGCGGTTCAATTGCAAGCTGGCACTGGATTTTTGGTGATGGAACGCCTGATGTGACCATTACCTCTCCTCCGGCATCCAAAGGTGATACCTCTCATCTTTATACCCTTGCGGGAATTTACCCTGTTACCCTGGTGATTACAAATGCCCACGGATGTGTTGACAGCATTACGAAAAGTGTACAGCGGTTCCCATGCATCGCAGCAGGATTTACCTATAAGGATACCCTGTGTGCCCGTTACAAAATTGCGTTCTCTGACACTTCGTTGCCTGTTTCGCGCATCAACCAGTGGCACTGGACCTGGGGAGACGGCACGGATACCACCTACACCTCACACCATACCCCCATCGTTCATACCTTTGCCGACAGCGGAAGCTATAATGTCAATCTTGAAATTCAGGCAATGGTGAATGGAACAAACATTATTGACAACCTGGCCAGTGTTGTAAAGGTTCATCCAACGCCATTTACTTACTTCTCTAATGTGCCGGTTTGTTTGCACCAGATCACGCTGTTTAAAGATACCTCAAAAACTTTCGGACAGGGTATCTCGAAATGGAACTGGACATTCACCCCGAAAGCCACAGACACTTCAACTTTAAAGAATCCACCGCACACCTTTGATACAGCCGGCATATACAATGTGAAACTGATCGTCAGGAATAAGTACGGTTGTACGGATTCGTTAATCAAACCGACCCGCGTTTATGGTTTGCCTGTTGCATCTTATGAAAACACGGCTGCCTGCGTGGGTGATCCTACCATCTTTACCGATAAATCGGTGGTTTCAGATACTACTTTATGGCAATGGAAGTGGTCTTTTGGCGACACACTCAAAGGAACATCTACCTTGCAGGATCCCAGTTACAGGTATGCAAGCACTGGTGATTATACCGTTAGGATGATTGTAAAAGACCATTTTGGTTGCATCGATACGGTCGACTCAACAGTAAAGGTTAACATAACACCTGTTAGTTCATTTACCGTTGTGAATAATTACAACAGTAAGCAAGGTCAGGTGAAAATGAACAATGTTTCAACCGGGGCAGAAAGCTACAAATGGGATTTTGGTAATGATAAATATTCAACAGAACAGAATCCTGTGGCGCTCTTCACGGAAGACGGCACATATACCATCAAACTCATTTCACTGAATCAGTTCGATTGTTCTGATACGACCTTATATAAATACGAATTGTTATTCAAAGGATTGTATGTTCCCAATGCGTTTTCTCCTTCCAGTACAAATCTTGGCGTACGTTTGTTCCAGCCGATTGGTGTTAATCTGAAACAATACCATGTAACTGTGTTCGATAGCTGGGGACATATGATGTGGGAATCTACCAAACTTGACGATAAGGGTATGCCGTCCGAAGGATGGGATGGTACTTTTGAAGGGACGATGATGCCTCAGGGCAACTACATGTGGAGAATCAGCGCATTGTTTGTGGATGATTCTCAATGGGAAGGGTCTGATATTGGGCTTGGCAATTCGAACAAGACAATGGGAACAGTCTCTTTAATCCGATAACCGCTAACAATTTTCTAAATGAAAAACCGATATATATTACCGATTTTTGTGGTTCTGATTTTACTTGGGATGGTTCCGGGTTCGTCTGCACAGGATATGAATTACTCGCAGTATTTCAGCACTCCGATATACTATAATCCTGCCTATACAGGGATCAATTCGGGGTTGAGGGCACGCTTTCTTTTTCGTGATCAATGGCCAAGTCTGCCCATTCCTTTCAAATCGTATTTCTTTTCCGCTGATTTAGGCGACAGGAGTCTGCCTGGTTCAGGGGGTGTAGGGATCATGATTAACCAGGATACTCCCGGTGCAGGGCTGATCAACAATTTTGGGGCTGCACTTACAATAGGTGTGCGTATTCCAATTAATAGTTTCCTGGTTACCCAGATCGGGATCAAGGCCGGGATCATGCAGCGAAGGGTAAACTGGGACGATCTGGTATTTGCCAATCAACTTGACCCCAAATACGGTAATATTTACAGTTCTACTTTTATTCCTCCGGATGCCAATAAACGCGTCGTACCCGATTTTGGTGTTGGTGGTGTTTTGCAGTTCATCAATCCAAACGGAACGATCAGTGGAAATATCGGGTTGGGTGTTGATCATCTGTTTAAACCCGATGTAAGTTTTCTCTCAACCGGTGCATCTCCCTATCCACGCAAATGGGTTGGACAGTTTGATCTGATTTTTTCCACCGGTCCCGGTGGTGCTTCGATGATGTCACATGGGGACGATCCTTTAAAGATCAATATTGGTGGGATTTATCAGAATCAGGCAAATCTTAATTCTTTGCAGGTTGGTCTTAATATGTTGAAATACAACATATACGTTGGCGCCTGGTATAAATCAACCATGACAGGGGTTGTTAACAGTGCTGTAGTCCTGGTGGCCGGATATAAGTATTCATTTTACGAAGACATGAACATCAAATTCATGTACAGTTATGACCTGCAGGTTTCAGGAGCGCTTCAGGGTACAGGCGGGGCACATGAAATTAGTCTGATCCTTGAGTTTGACAAGCTTTCAGTTTTCGGAGGCGGAAATGGAGGCGGTTACGTTCCGGGCGGTAGTGGCCGCAGGGGAGGTGGCCCCATGGAATGCCCGACATTCTACTAGGCATAAAAAAAAGCCGGCTCAAATCGATCCGGCTTTTTTTATGAAATAATCGATGTTACATGTTCGCAATAATCTCTGTGCCGAATTCTGAACATTTGAGTTTTGTAGCGCCTTCCATCAGTCGCTCAAAATCATAGGTAACTCTTTTATTTTTAATCGCTCCTTCCAGGCCTTTTACGATCATGCTGGCGGCTTCATTCCAGCCCATGTACTCAAGCATCATCACACCCGACAGAATGACCGATCCTGGGTTTACCTGGTCTTTACCGGCATATTTAGGGGCTGTGCCATGTGTTGCTTCAAAAACTGCATGTCCGGTCACATAATTGATATTGGCGCCTGGTGCAATGCCAATACCTCCCACAATGGCAGCCAGTGCATCAGAGATATAGTCGCCGTTGAGGTTGAGCGTAGCAATGACTGAATATTCTGCAGGACGGGTGAGAATTTGCTGAAGAAATGCATCTGCGATGACATCTTTTACAATGATCTTTCCATTGGAAATTGCTTCATTTTGTGCAGCATCCGCAACAATTTCACCATCCCTGGCTTTGATTTTATCATAGGTAAGCCAGGTAAATACCTTATCACCGAATTCACGTTCCGCCAGTTCATATCCCCACTGTTTGAACTGTCCTTCAGTGAATTTCATAATGTTCCCTTTGTGCACAATGGTAACAGAAGGTTTTTTATGGGTGATGGCAAAAAGAATCGCAGCCCTTACCAAACGTTCAGTGCCTTCTTTCGACACTGGCTTAATACCGATGGAAGAGGATTCAGGAAAGCGTATTTTTTTAACTCCCATTTCACCAATCAGAAAATTGATGACTTTCTCTACTTCAGGAGTACCCTGCATCCATTCGATTCCGGCATATATGTCCTCAGAGTTCTCGCGGAAAATCACCATGTCGGTAGTTTCCGGACGTTTAACAGGGGAGGGAACACCGGCAAAATATCGCACTGGCCGCACACAGGTGTAAAGATCAAGAATCTGACGCAAAGCAACGTTGAGCGAACGGATTCCACCACCAACCGGGGTTGTAAGCGGCCCTTTAATCGCAACCAGGTATTCACGAATAACATCCAGCGTTTCCTGAGGCAACCATTCACCGGTTTGTTTAAATGCTTTTTCTCCTGCCAGAACCTCACGCCAGGCGATTTTTCGTTTACCGGCATACGCTTTTTCAACTGCAGCATCCAAAACACGTACGCTTGAATTCCAGATGTCGGGACCAGTTCCATCGCCTTCAATAAAAGGGATGACAGGATTATTGGGTACATTCAGTTTCCCGTTCACTAATGTTATTTTTTCTCCGTTCATAAGATATAGGTTTGTAATTATAATGTCAAAAGTCAAAATGCAAAATTACAACTATTTTAACTTCTTAATCAGTGCGCCCCATTTCTTGTCCACTTCAAAGAAGTGTTTCAGATAATAGTTTCCAAAAAGGAAGTGGGCTTTGATGACTTCAATGCCACGGGCAGCCATGCTCGCAAAGAAGTTTTCGATCATGCCTGAGGCGATGCCTTTTCCCTGAAGGGTTGAATTAACAACGAGTCCGTCGAGCAGAATGTTATGATCTTCAATGTATCGGAATGTTATCCCACCAACGATCTTTTCGTTTTCATCGGTTAATACATATTGATGATCGTGATCTGTGATTTCTTTTGGGTAATTCTCGCGAAAAAACAATTGATATAGCTGTCCTATTTCACGTGCCGCAACCGGTTCCCTCAAAATGTAACGCCTGCCCGATTTATCCTGAAAAGAGAAACGTACGACAAGATGCTCCTGCTGGCTTTCACCAACTTTCATGAAATCGAAACCCTGTTCGCCCTGCAAACGGGGAAAGACCATCCGGCTAAAGACATTTTTATCTTCCGGGTCCTGCAGTCCCGATTGAAGATCAGAAAGCTCAACCAATTGAATAGCCATACCTTCCGGTTTTTCGGCCATCCGCGCCAGCAACCTGTCGAATGCTGATTGCAGCTCTTCCGTTGTGTCTGAAAAATAGGTATGCCGGTACAAAAAGTATCGCACAAGTTCAGCGTATTGCTGCAATTTGTATAGTTCAAGCAACTCAACACAGGTTTGTTCCCTGGCTATCGCCGTTGTTAGCGGGTTCATTTTATGCCAGTCCTGATACTGGTCAATAGCGCTGAAAAGCGCAATTGGCAGATAATATCCTTTGACGGTGCTTTCAAGGTACTGATCAAGATTCGATTGCAGTTCAGTGGTATCGAAACATGTTACCGATTTCGATCTGAGATCATGTTGCAGGTTTTCCAGAAAAGTTAATGCTTCATCTTTACCAAGCGCTTCAATGCAGGCATCAAAAATCCAGGATATTTCAAGCTGGTTGCGACTCCATGGATAAATAGAGGCAGTTTTACAATAATAATCCTGGAGCATCGGCTCAATCAGGGATAAAGTGTTTTTATAATCTGACCATCCGGCAAGCGATAAAATAACGGCACTTTCGCGAAAATCCATCTCCGGTATGGCTACATTGGCCGGGGATATGGCCCCTGGAACGATCTGTTTGCCGCTATGATGCCAGGCTTTATAAATAACGGCAAACGATTTGATGAAAATCTTTTTCCATGCATTTCCTTTTACAAAACCTGAGGAACGGTGAATCTCAGACAATTCACGGATTTTATCCCATGTTGTCAATCCACCGATATACTGGGTGGTGAGAACGCCGAGGTTCGGTCTGCTGCTGCCAAGCATTGGCGCCACAGCCGGCCCGTAGGGGAATCCTGCCAGCGAAGCCAACCAGTAAAATGTCTCCGGGCGGGGGATAAAATCCGTGTTTTCGCTCAGCACCATATGAAGATCAAAGTGTTTACCTGCAACAGTATTGATCGAAAGCCGGTAATGTTTAAATTCTTTAAATGCCAGCAACCGTAAAATCCAGATTCCTTTGTCGGGAACGTCTGCCAGATCAAAATCACGTTCGTTGAATGTAAGGATGATACTCTCCTTGAGAAAGGTTGTGGATTGAAATATTTTGGTGACACGTTTCTTTTCGGAATCAGAAATGCCATGTTCAAAAACCAGTTTTGACTTCCATTCCGATTGGCTGTTCCTTCCTGATCTCTTTTCTATTTCCTTCTCAAAAACCCTGGCAAGGGAATAAAAATAGTTTTCCGCTGTCTTTGACAAGAAAGGATCCTGTTTGTGCAGGATCCACCGCGAAAGTTCAGCCCGCACCGGCACATAATATTCAAGGTGCAGTACTGCAAAATTGTAAAGCATCCCCAGTACATCCCCGAATGCCTGCTGATGCTTTTTGGAGGCGGGCCAGGTCAGGTGGGTCCGGTACCAGTAAAGTCTTTGTTTTAAAGCATCCAGCCGGTGTTTCCCGAAATTACCTGAAGCAATCTCCCGAATCGATTTTTCGTTGAGAAATGAAAGTCCTGATTCGATAAACGATGGCATGTTCTGAATATCTTCCGGATTAGGCGCCTTCAGCAGGATCAGCCGGTAAGCCAGACAACGAATTTCCTCCTCCGGGTGATAGGCAAGCGCTTCCAGCCGGTGACGGATTACCACCGCCAGCCGGGGTTCTGCATGGATGAGGATCTTGCCAAGTTCATCGGTGGCCCGGTATGCTTCTTCCAGGCCCCGGAAGTAAGTCAGGAAAAGGAGGTGATTTACTTCGATCAGTTGCTGGTCTCGGATAGATTTGATTACCGGGAAATTCTTTTCGTCGTATTGTTTAAATCCGGGGAGATATACACTTGCCGAAATCCCTTTCATTGGAAGGTCCCAGCCCTCTTTGATCGGGCAGAAAGCGATCATGGAAGGATTTCCGGTCCATATCTTCGGCTGACGGGTTAACATCCCCATGTCGATCGTGGTGGTATCAAGGTGGTATTTTAAATGACCAATCTGAAACCACTTCCCTTTTACTTTCCTGATATACAAGGTTGAGCCATTGCGCCTGTTGGTTAATCGATGACGGTAGAACCGGATGTCAGTTTCCAGAATGCCCAGGTCCCGGAAGAACCATTTAGGTATGGAAATGGTAAAATCACCGGCTTCTATGCGCACCACGGGGCTTTGATATAAGGATTCGATCACCTCCTTGAAATTTGCCTCAATGGCTTTCCGGTTAAATGAACCTTTGGGGGTAAGTTCTCCTTTTGTACCACTGAAATCCCGGTCGAGCAGGGTGAAATTGATCACCCTTTCATAGGGTGCAACATCGGTATTTGCGGCCATGACGATTTGATGAAGATATTCAGTCAGGTTGTCGCCTTGCAGGGAATTTAAGATGGAATCGTCATGATCGGGAACGATGAGCAGAACATTGTAGGGGCGGTTATCACCAACCAGGAAAACATTTTTAATTCCGGGGACTTTATAGAATTTCTTTTCAATAACCTGGGGGGCAACAGTTTGACCACGATTGTTTTTATAGATATCCTTCACCCGGTCGATGATCTGGTAATAACCATCTCTTGAAATTTTAAACACATCGCCGGTTGAAAGCCATAGATCACTTTCTTCGGAAACGGGGTAGGGGATAAGATCTTCGGGCCCGGCTATTTCAAGATACCGGCCGATGTAATGTCCGCTGAGTTCGAGTTCAGAACCGCCTTTTAACCTGGTTCGAACACCAGGCAAGGGTATTCCGACGGTAAAATCCTTGTACTTCCCGGGAGGGGTCATGGTGATGCCTCCGGTGGCCTCGGTCATTCCGAACCCGCTGTTAAGATGGATGCCATACTGGTTGAAAAACCTGAAAACTTCAGGGTCAAGATAACCCGCCGCCGACAAACCCCAATGCAATCGTTGTCCAATGACATCCCGAACAGCCTGAACCCGGAGTTCAGGGCTTTCGACATGGCTGATTCTTTCCTGGCATCGTTCAAAAAGCTCCTGCCAGCGCAGGGGGATGCTGATAAAACCCGACGGGTTCATTTTTGGGAATAACGAAAGCAGTGTTTCTGAGGAGGTATTCCCGGCAAAGATGTAAGTGCCATTCCAGAAAATGGCGCCGGTCATTTCCAGGTACCTGCCAAAAGTATGAAAAAGCGGCAGATAGCAAAGGAATACTTCGTTATCAACCTGGGGTAAGGCAGCTGCCCGAGCAAATCTTTTGGAAACAATGTTGTAAATGGAGAAGGACACTCCTTTGGGCAGGCCTGTACTTCCCGAAGTAAACATGGTGGTGGCAACCTGGTTGTTTGGTGTGAAAGGAAGTTGTCCGAGAATCGCATCCATATCCCACCGGGATATTTTTTTGCACTCCTCCACCAGATAGGGTATGTCGCGTGTTTTGGCCGTAACAGCCTGTAGTGAAAAAATGGTGAATTTAATTTCCGCTTTTTCCCGTATTTTCTGAAGAACAAATAACCGTTCTTCGGTATCAGCCAGGGCGATATTTATCTTTAACTCATTGAAAATGGGGAGCAGCACATCGATCTTGAAATGAGGACTGAGCGGCGTATCATAAATATCAAACATCAGGCATGCAAGGTCGGTACATGCTCCTTCCAGACAGTTCTCCGTATAGAACGCAACCCTTGGAACATCTGAAACTACCTGATAGAACACGCTGGCAATTTCCCGAAGATGGCGATAGATTTGTTCATAGGTCCAGTCAATGGCGGTTGCCGACGACATGTCTTTGAACAGAATATGCTGAGGGTGTTCAGAAACCCGCTGTTCCATCATATCGCGAAGAGTGTAATTGGTGTGCTGAAGAATCCGGAAAACCATTTCTGTCCATCGTTTCCGGTGGCTGTCGGTTTCCAGCGCCTTTAGAAAATCTGATTTTTTCGTAACATCCAGGAAGTTGAACCAAAAGGCGTTTTGCAACCTTTTCTCCTGACCCTCCCTGAAAACCTTCTCCGTTTCGCTGATTATTTTAATGGCAGTCTGGCGACTATTTATCCCCGATTTATCTGAGATTTTCCACTGCTCCAGAAGCAATGCTAATTCCGACATGTGAAAATTGGTTTGAAGATGAAATTTTTTATAAATTTATAACGTTATTTTTAATAATAACCATTACATTTAAACTTCAAAAGATATCAGTTAGTTTACCATCCTAATAATTTATTTATGTTGCTGAATACTAAATTAATACATAGTACTTACGAGAAAATATCCAGGGGTGTTTTGCAGGCAAAAGTGTTGCTTGACAAACCATTGACGCTCACGGAAAAGATTCTTTACGGACATTTATTTGATTTGAATCCTTCGGAACCGTACCATCGCGGGGTCGATTATGTCAATTTTTTGCCTGACCGGGTGGCCATGCAGGATGCTACCGCACAGATGGCGCTGTTGCAGTTTATGACCGCAGGCCGCAGCAGCGCTGCTGTTCCTTCCACGGTTCATTGCGATCACCTGATCCAGGCACAGCTTGGAGTTAAAACCGACCTTGCCACGGCCATGGTTCAAAATATGGAAGTGTACAATTTTCTTGAAACGGTATCTGCCAGATATGATATTGGCTTTTGGAAACCCGGCGCCGGGATTATCCACCAGGTCATTTTCGAAAACTACGCCTTTCCGGGCGGTATGATGATCGGTACCGATTCGCACACCCCAAATGCCGGAGGGCTGGGCATGGTCGCCATCGGGGTTGGCGGCGCCGATGCCGTTGATGTAATGTCGGGGATGCCTCTGGAACTGAAGATGCCAAAAATTCTCGGTATTGAACTTACCGGAAAATTGAGTGGATGGGCTTCAGCCAAGGATGTAATCCTGAAAATTGCCGGAATTCTCACGGTTAAAGGTGGAACCGGATTCATCGTCGAATATTTTGGCGAAGGCGCTGAATCGCTTTCCTGCACCGGAAAGGGGACTATCTGCAACATGGGCGCTGAAATCGGAGCAACCTGTTCGGTGTTTACCTATGATGCAAAAATGAAAGCCTATCTCGAAGCCACCGGACGGGCAGAGGTTGCCGCGCTGGCAGATAACTACGCCGGATATCTTGCTCCGGATACCGAGGTTCGGGCGAACCCTGAATTGTATTATGATCAGTTTATCCGTATAAATCTTTCCGAAGTTGAGCCATATATCAACGGGCCATTCTCGCCTGATATCGCTCACCCGATCTCCGAATTCAAAGCTTTTGTGAAAGAGAATAACTATCCTGAAACACTGGAAGTGGGTTTGATCGGTTCCTGCACCAACTCCTCCTATGAAGACATTTCGCGGTCGGCATCGGTGGCAAAGCAGGCAAGTGAGAAAAATCTGAAGGTTAAAGCGGAGTTTGTCGTCACACCCGGATCAGAGCAGATTCGCTTTACCTGCGAACGCGATGGCTTGCTGGAGGTATTCAACAGCATTGGAGGCGTGATCATGGCCAATGCCTGTGGCCCTTGCATCGGGCAATGGTCGCGGAAAATGGACAACCCCGATCGCAAAAACTCCATCCTGAATTCATTCAACCGGAATTTTGCCAAACGGAATGATGGCAATGCCGGAACCCATAGCTTTATTTCCTCTCCTGAAATTGTTACCGCACTAACCCTTGCCGGAAGTCTCATTTTTAATCCGATGACGGATTTCCTGACCAATGAATCAGGGCAGCAGGTAAAACTTGATGAACCGCATGGCGAGGAACTTCCGTTGAACGGGTTTGAGGTAAAAGATCCGGGGTACCTGGCCCCGCCGGCGAATGGCGCCAGTGTCACCGTCAGTGTCAATCCCGACTCTGACAGACTGCAACTTCTCGAACCCTTTGCACCCTGGAGCGGGAAGGATATCAGAGGGATGCGGTTACTCATCAAGGCAAAGGGAAAATGTACCACCGACCACATTTCCATGGCGGGTCCCTGGTTGAAATTTCGCGGGCACCTCGACAACATTTCAAACAACCTTCTCATGGGGGCGGTTAACTTTTTCAACGAAAAGACCAATGCGGTTAAAAATCCGGAAACCGGCGAGTACAGCGAAGTTTCAAAAACAGCGAGGTATTACAAATCCAAAGGTATCCCAACGATTATCGTAGGTGACGAGAATTACGGCGAAGGGTCATCCCGCGAACATGCAGCCATGGAACCACGCCATCTGGGGGTTCTGGCTGTGCTGGTCAAATCGTTTGCCCGCATCCACGAAACCAACCTGAAAAAACAGGGTATGCTGGCCCTCACTTTCGCCAAACCCGATGATTACAGTCGGATCAGGGAAGACGATGTGTTCGATCTCAACGGGCTTGAATCGTTTACTCCCGGGAAACCATTATCTTTAATACTCCATCACGCTGATGGAACAAATGAAGAGATTGCCATCAACCATAGTTACAGCGACCAGCAGATCCATTGGTTCAAAGCCGGTAGCGCCCTTAATTACATGAAAACCCTTTAAAACAGAAACATATGATAATCGCAGATTTCCTTCAGGACCTGGCTAAGCTGACAGACGAATCCTGTAAAATAGAAGAAAGCTTATTTAAACAATTTGACGTAAAACGCGGCCTGCGCAATGCCGATCATACCGGTGTGCTTGTTGGGCTCACCCGTGTGGGTAGTGTGGTAGGCTATGAAAAGATCAATGGAGTACTGGAGGCCATTGATGGAAAATTGATCTATCGTGGAATCGACATCCGCGACCTGGTGCATGGTTGTCAGGAAGCCAAACGTCCGGGTTTTGATGAAACCGTGTTCCTGCTGCTGTTTGGCCGGCTTCCGGTGAAAGATGAGCTCGACAAGTTTTCTGACGGGCTCGCGGAATTGCGGGCGTTGCCTGAAAATTTCAACCGCGACATGATCCTCACCATGAAAGGCAAGGACATTATGAACATGCTGGCACGTTCGATCCTGGCCCTTTACACCCTGGATGAGAAAGCTGATGACACCTCTATTGAAAATATCCTGAGACAGTCGATCAGTCTCATCGCCAAAATATCGACCATTGCAGTGTATTCGTATCATGCCATGCGCCACCTTATTTATTATGATACCCTTACCGTTCGGTATCCCGATAAAAAACTCAGCACCGCTGCGAATTTCCTTTATATGCTAAAGGGGAATGATTACACGGCGCTCGAGGCTGAACTTCTTGATCTTTCACTGGTTCTTCATGCAGAACATAGTGGAGGAAACAACTCCACTTTTACCACACGGGTCGTAAGTTCAAGTGGCACCGATACCTATTCGGCCATCGTGGCTGCCATTGGTTCACTGAAAGGACCCTTGCATGGTGGCGCCAACCTTCAGGTGATGGACATGATGAATAATATCAAGGCCAATGTAAAGAATTGGGCCAACGATGATGAGGTTGCTGAATATCTCCGCAAGATCACCCGTAAGGAGGTTCATGATAAAACCGGACTGATCTATGGATTCGGTCATGCTGTGTACACCGTTTCCGACCCCAGGGCAATTCTTTTAAAAGAAAAGGCCCGCCTGCTTTCCATTGAAAAAGGCCGGGAAGATGAAATGGCGCTTTATGAAGCCATCGAACGCATCGGACCGGAGATTTTCTATGAATTCAAGGGAACCCAGGATAAACTCATCTCCCCCAACGTTGATTTCTATTCCGGATTTGTGTATGAATGTCTGAAAATACCCCAGGAACTCTACACCCCGTTGTTTGCCATTTCCCGCATCAGCGGATGGTGCGCGCATCGCCTCGAAGAGATGATCAGCGGAAGAAGAATCATTCGGCCGGCCTATAAGACCGTGGAACCAGAGCGGAAATATGTACCGTTGGAAGAAAGATAAGTAAATGACGAATGACGAATGACGAATGGTGATAACCAACTTTGTCACTCGTCACTTGTCATTTGTCATTCCTTTAGTGCATCACGGCAACCTTTCTCACAATCGTTCCGGATGCATTTTTTATGCGTATAAGGTAAATTCCGGATGGCCGGGAGGACACAGGAATCTTCAAAGTTTTTTGTTTTTCCACCGGAACAGACATGATTTGCTGACCTGTGCAGTCAAGCAGGTCGCAGGAAATTATAGGACTGTCACTCTGCAGGCTGATCTGGTCTGAGGCTGGATTTGGGCTGATATGGATTCCCTGATGGCCCACC
Organism: Bacteroidota bacterium; assembly: GCA_037139855.1. GTDB lineage: Bacteria > Bacteroidota > Bacteroidia > Bacteroidales > FEN-979 > CAIVAT01. Next base: position 10,414 of record JBAXFM010000004.1, on the reverse strand, counting down.
GGTTCAATCCCCAGGGTCAGATCAACATCCAGTGTATCACAGGCAGCCACACACAAAACTGTAAGCGTGGCCGGATCGTGCTGGATCAGGGTGATGTAATATTTTAACTGCTGATATGGTAAAGGAAGCGGGAGGATGTCAGTGTATTCAACGTCGGTAATGAGTGCGGCGTTGAGTTTGGCAAATGGGCCAAATCCCGGGCCTTCACTGCGATACACATTGTATCCGGGCATCATGGTATAAAGACTGTCACACGGAGGATGCTGCCAGAACAGGTGCACTTTATTGCCGTCCTGGGTATAGGTACAATTCATCGGCCCCATGCAAACCGGGTACACTTTGATATTATCGACCGCCCAGCTGGTTATGTTGGCGCTGTTGGACCCCATGGCTTTAAACCCTAACCTGAACCATTTTCCGCAAACCGGGGAAATATCTATTTTCTGGTGTACCCAGCCGGTAGAGCCTTCATTCTTTAATTCAATGGCCGGGAACCAGGTGTTGTCAATGAAATACGATACAATTAGTTTTTCGGTACCCCCTGCGGCAATGTCGGCGAGTTGATAATCAAACTCCAGATACATGTTGGCGCATATCCATGGCAAACCAGGCAGTGCCATGCTTTTCATCGTTACCTCATAATTCTGAACGGCGGGAGTCCCGTTGAAAAACGCGGACGGAGCAAGATTCCCCTGTCCGGTGTTCATGGTCCAGTTTCCCTGTGCAGGGATGAAGGTCCAATCCTGGAAAGCAAAAGTACCCTGATCCCAGGGTTCAAAAAAGGGTAAGGTCTGGCCAAAAGCTGGCCGGGACATTCCTGCCGAAGCCATCAGCAACAGCAGGAAGATCAGTTTCTTAATGGGTTTCATGGTGGAGGGTTTATTTGGGTTGTGGAATAAGGGATGAAAATTACCTGTAAAGATAGCGCAGAATCGGGCGGAATGCAACAGGTGATTAAAATAAATCTTTAGAACGATTGCTATTAAGGTTGGTCTTCTTCAACCGTCCGGACTCAGCGGGTTGCATGAGCCGGTATACCACCTCCTTTTCTGAAACCCGGAACAGCCTTTCAGGTTCGGTACGAAGATCCTCCAGGAAGGGTTGCAGCCGGAAGAAAGGGATAAAGTGAACGGTGGTTGCATCTAATAACATTTTACCGGAATAGGTGAGATTGACGACCCATGCATCCGTAGGATGATAATGATCAATAAAACTGCGCAATGAACGCGTGATTTCAGGCTTTTTCAGCGAAGAATATTTGACTTCCACCGGCAAAGGATTTTCGTAACGTTCAATCACAAAATCAACTTCCGCTTTGTTGATGGTACGCCAGAAATGAAGATCATAAATATGACGTTGAAGCGTATCCAGCAATAAGGTACATACCAGGTTTTGAAAGACAAAGCCATAGTCACGATGGTTGTGGATGTTGCCGAACATCCTGATGGCAAAGTTCCGCATTCCATGATCAACGAAATAAACCACCGGCGATTTGGTGATTTCCTTCACTTTATTGCCGTGTAATGGCGGGATCATTTTAAGAAACCAGGTACGTTCGGCATACCACAGATATTTCTGAATCGTTGGCAGCGCGGCACATGATTCGTTGGAGAGCGTCGAAAAGTTGATCATGCCACCCGTTTGTGCCGCCAGCAGGCTGATCATCCGGCCATAGATCTCAGGACCGTGCCCCTTTAACAACAGTTGGATGTCCCTCGTCATGTAGGACTGATAAATTTCGTTGATCACATCCATCTTCTCATGAAGCGTGGTGGCCATGATCACCCGGGGATACCCGCCAAAATTCAGATATTCGTTCAGCAATGTCAGTGCCCCCTGGAAATCGCTCATTAAATATGAATCAAGGTGACCTGCATATTCATAATCGGTCCTGAAATCAGCAAATTCGAAAAAGGAGACCGGCATCACTTCAAACATCCTTTTTCTGCCTGCCATCGATTCCTGGATACTGGCGCGAAGCTCCATGCTGCCCGAACCGGAAAGAATGAACTTGACCGGGAGTTTCATGTCATACAGACCTTTCATATAAAGCCCTGCATTTTCCTTTAACTGGATTTCATCAATGAACACAAAAGCTTTCCGGGTACCAAACTCAGATTGAATTCTTTCGATCAGGAGTGCTTGCGAAGCCAAAACCTTGCAGTCGGATTCATTGTCAAGGTGAAGAAAAAGGGTGGGTAATCCATCGGCAGCCAGCTTTTCAGCCATCAGATGCATCAGGGTCGTTTTTCCAACCTGACGGGGCCCCGTGATCAGGGTAATTTCCGGCTCATCCAGGTGATTCAACAGCCCGTTCAGAATACTTCGCCGTATCATGATCTGTAAAATTTAACCACACATGAACTACAAATATACAAATTTATTTGGTTAATTTACAACGATCCGTACATTTTCTGCATGGCATCGTTGACCAGGCGGTTGGCAAACCGGCGGGGGATGAGGTTCATCAGGAAGAAATATTGCAGCCGGTTGGTCAGTCCGGGGATGGAAATGATCTTTTTTCCAAGGCTTTTATAAGCATAGTCAGCCACTGCTGCCGGTTGCATCACCGGGGGCTTCATTTTGTCGAAGCTGGGCTTGCTTTTCCAATAGGTTGGGGTCGAAACGGTTCCGGCACAGCAAACAGTGATGTCAATACCGTTGTCCTTCAATTCGCCATGCAGGGCCTCTGTCAGCCTGATTGCGAAGGATTTTGTAGCGGCATAGGTAGCAACATACTGCGGACCGATCAATCCGGCCAGGGAGGAGACAAGGATGATCCCACCGGTTTTCTTCACGGAGATTAAACGGTTTGAAAAACCGTGAACCAGGTGAAGGAGGGTTCTGGTATTGACCGAAAGAAACCCATCGAGCTCTTCGCGGTTAAGTTCGGTAAAACGGCAAACCCTGCTCCAGGCGGCAACATACGCCATGAGACAGCAGTCGGTCGATTCAGCGGCTTGCAGGCACCGTTCACCAGCATCCGGGGCAGCGAGATCGAGGGGTACTTCCATCGTTTCCACCATGTATTCGTTCCCGATTTTCTCAGCCAGGTCGTGCATGGATTCCGTGTTCCGGTCAACCAGGATGATGTTGTATCCATTTGCCGCGAGGATGGTGCAAAATCCTTCCCCAAGGCCCTCTGCGGCGCCGGCTACCAATGCCCAATTCCCATATCGTTTCCCCGATGAACCCATGATTTTTCTATCTTTGCCGATTCTGCAATGATAGGAAATAATTTTCAAGATGCGTAATTTGTTGTTTTTGTTTTTAAAAGTGCTGAAGTTTTTTCGCCGCATCAGTTTGAAATTGAGGGGGAAAACGGAGAACGACCTTCATGAAGAACGGGTGATCTCAGGGAAAGCGTGGGAAGAATTCTGCGATAATCTGAAATCGGCAGGCGCCTCCCTCATGTACCCTGGCGCCCCGCGCGATGCTTTCAACCAGGCGGAAGGGTTGCGATATTTATCCCGGCTCACCCGTGGCGGACTGGAGGCATTTGTGGAATACTGCGATCCTGCTTTCCCTGTACTACGCCGCATGGCCCATGAAACGGTGAAACTTGGCGCCGATAACCCCGATAATTACTATTTCAACGCACAGATCAACGGAAAATATGAGTATCGCCTGTATGGAAAAAGAAATTCAGTGCATTACATTGGGTTTTTTACCCAGAACGGCAATTACGGCACTACCGGCGGACTTGCTCCCTGCGGAATGCTCGAGCACCGCGATCTGAATCTGGAGGCGGATGGTAGCTTTGAAATCATCCTGAGTAAAACACCCAAAGGTAAAAACTGGTTGAAAATCGAACCTGAAACGACGATGCTGATGGTGCGCCAGACTTTTCTTGACCGGTTTGCGGAGATGCCTGCAGCAGTTGCCGTTGAAAATCTGGATGGTCGCACAGCGCCCGATCCGGTGACCCCTGCCATGATCGATGAAGGTTTGAAAACCGCTTCGATGTTCGTTGCCGGCGCCTCGATGATGTTTGCCAGGTGGGCTAACGGATTTCAGAAACACACCAACAAGTTGCCGCTTTTCAGTCCTGAAGTTTCGAATGCTGCGGGTGGAGATGCCAGCATCATCTATTATCACAGCCATTGGAAACTCGCCGACCATGAATCACTGGTTATTGAAGTGAAACCACCCGATTGCGATTCATGGAATTTTCAATTGAATAATTATTGGATGGAATCGCTCGATTACCGGTATTTTACCATTTGCATTAATAAAGCGTCGGCGCAATATGAACCGGATGGTTCTGTGCGGGTGATCGTTGCCCACACCGACCCGGGAAAGCCAAACTGGATCAATACCTGCGGACATCGGGAAGGGACGATGCTGTGGAGGTGGTACCGGCTGGCGGAAGGAGATGTACAGGTGGAGCCGGGGTGCAGGGTGGAGGCAGGATAAATGACGAATGACAAGTGACGAATGACGAATATCGAATATCGAATTATGGGGAATTTCCGACAGAGTCCGGGGTGGTTCAGGGTGATAAATCAGGGTTGGAATGGATCTTATTTTATGGGAACAAAGATCCGGCTTGATAAGGATGATCTCATCAGGAAGGCGCGAAAAATAACAGGTTTGAATGATTTGGGCCGCGATTTCAATGATGAGCCGCTCGAAAGACTGTTGCAGGCTGCCAACGAAGAGGCTGATCTTCATCCCATCGGACGGTTTATCACCCGCGAAAGATTCGTAAGTTTGCTGAGCATCCGATTTAGAGCCGAGTACTTCTTTAAAAAATATCCGCAGATCCTGGAGCAGGAGTTGTATCCCGCCTGGATCATCGTAGGACTGCAGCGGACCGGTACCACCAAGCTGCAACGACTCCTCGCCGAAGATCCCGACCATCGCGTTATCCCAAGCTGGGAAGTCATAAACCCCATGCCCATCAACCTCGGACTGTACGATTTATCACAAAGTCGAAGAGCATATCAGCACATCAACACATCGGCACATCAGCACATCAGCACATTATCGCATCAGCATATTACCACATCACCCTACCCTCATCCCAGGGATAATCGCATCTCCATCGCCAACACCTCCGTCAAAGCGCTGAAATACATGTCGCCGGGTTTTTTCGCCATTCACCCCATTGATGCCATGCAGCCCGAAGAGGATATCCTGATGCTCGATGTAAGCTTCATGAGTACCACCCCGGAGGCCATGATGCATGTTCCATCTTATGCTCAATGGTTGGAAAAGACCGATCAGTCGCAGGCCTATGCCTATTCGGTGAAGTTGTTGAAATTTCTGCAATGGATCAATCCGGCTAAACGTTGGGTGCTGAAAACTCCGCATCACCTTGAATTTCCCGATCTGATCGAAAAGCATTTCGGTGAAGTGCATTTTCTGTGGCCACACCGGAATCTGTATGAGTCGGTACCGTCATTTTTAAGCATGGTGACCTATAACAGGATGATATTCAGTAACAAGGTTGATGAACGGCAGGTATCTGATCACTGGGTGCGCAAAATCGGATATATGCTGGATAAAGCATTGGAATACCGGCGAAAACCAGGAAATGATGAAAAGTTTACCGACATTCATTATAAGCGGTTTATCACCGATTCAACGGAGGAACTTGAAAAAATCTATCACCTCAATGGCGGACTTCCCCCTGAAATTTCAGAGCGTTTCCGGCAGCATGAAGCGGAACACCCGCACCGGAAACATGGAATTCACCAGTATTCACTGGCTGATTTCGGACTCAATGAAACGGATATTGATGCCCACACCGCATCTTACAGATCATTTATCACCAATCACTATGGCATCGTCTAAACAAAAAAAATACAACAATCCTGTCACTGCAACACTCACCGGCATCCGTGACCTCTTTCGTAAGCAGATCGCTTCGGGCGAACTGAAATCAACCGACCGGCTCGATGGAAAGACGGTTTTAGTGGATGGATCGAGCTCCGGGCTTGGATTTGCCATTGCCGTTGACGTTGCCCGCCGCGGCGCCAGGGTGATCATGGCCTGTAGAAGTGGGATTCCCGAAAAAGGGGAGATGGTAAAAAAACTCTCCGGCAACCAGAATGTTCACATGCTTCAAGTTGACTTCTCAGATATAAATTCAATAAAAACCTTAGTGGCGAATCTCCGCCCCCCCTCCCCGTTTGGGGAGGGGGCAGGGGGAGGGGCTGCAAGGCCCACCATCGATATCCTCATCTGCAACGCCGGCATCGTTCCGAATCAAAGCCGGAAAACCCCCCAGGGTCTCGAAGAAATGTTCATGGTGAACTACTTCTCAAAATTTATTTTTGTAAACCTGTTAATCGAAAATCACTGCTTCACAAATCCGCAATCCGCAATCCGCAATCCGCAATCCGCAATCCCCCGTATCCTCTTCGTCGCCTCCGAAAGTCACCGCAATCCTGAAAACTTTGAGTGGGCTGATTTCGGGCAATACCGCGATTATAAAATCGGGAAATCGATCGAATTATATGGCTATTACAAGTTACTGCTGACCACTTTTTCGGTTGAACTTTCCCGGCGGCTCAACCCCAATGGAGAGAAAAACTTTTCTGTGTTCTCCATGTGCCCCGGACCGGTCAATTCCAACATCGCCCGGGAAGCCCCCAAGGCCTTCATTCCATTGCTAAAACTGGTGTTTGGTATCTTTTTTAAATCACCCGCCAAAGCCGCCATTCCGGTCGTTTATCTTGCAGCATCCCCGGATGTTGAAGGCAAACCTTTCGATTATTTTTTCCTGATGACCCGGAAAGAGGTGGATGAAAAAGCCTCCTACCCGGAGAACGGGAAACGACTTTGGGAGTTGTCGGAAAGTTTATTCAAAAGTTTTAAATAAGCCTTGGTTAAGTTTTCCAAGGAAATAGTTCACGCAGATTTTCGCTGATATTTCACGCAGATTCCCGCAGAAAAAAAGAAAATTAAAAAGGGTTAGGATTGTTTTCCTTATAAGCAAAAATCCGCGCAAATCTACGCCTCAAATCCGCGTAAATCAGCGTGAACCATCCGCGCGAATCTGCGTGAAATAAGAAACTTTAGTTTCCTGAGTACCTCAAAAAGAATACAAAAGCTTAATCTCCTCCCCCCAAATCGTTTCATCCGGCGTTTCAAGAATCAACGGCATATCATCAAACCGCGGATCATGCATCAGCCATTTGAAAACCTCAATCCCGAGCGTGCCTTTGCCCAAACTGTCGTGGCGGTCAACCCTGCTGCCAAGCCCCTTCTTGGAATCATTGATATGCATCCCCTTCAGGTATTTGAATCCAACCACCTCATCGAAATGCTGAAAAGTAGCTTTAAACGAAGCTTCTGACGACAGGTCATATCCGGCGGCAAAAGAATGGCACGTGTCAATGCACACGCCAACGCGGCTTTTGTCCTCCACATGGTCGATGATGAAGCGGATATGTTCAAATTTAAATCCAAGATTGCTTCCCTGGCCGGCTGTGTTTTCGATAACCGCAATAACCCCTTTGGTTTTGTCAAGGGTGATATTCACCGATTCTGCGATCCGCAGCAGACACTCCTCATCGCTGATTTTAGCCAGCGATCCTCCCGGATGGAAGTTAAGCCGGTCGAGGCCAAGCTGCTCGCAACGCTGCATCTCATCGAGAAAAGCTTCACGCGACTTCTCCAACCCCTCCTGTTCCGGGTGCCCGAGATTGATCAGGTAACTGTCGTGGGGCAGAATTTGAAATGGCTGATAACCATGCTTTTCGCAATTTTCACGAAAAAGCCGGATACTGTTTGATGTGAGTGGCGACGACTTCCACTGACGCTGGTTTTTGGTAAAAAGGGCAAATGCCCTGGCGCCGATCTCCGACGCATTGACGGGTGCATTTTCAACGCCTCCCGAGGCGCTCACGTGGGCTCCGATATATTTCATGGAAAAAAAATGTTTAAGTTCAACAAAATTTAAATTTGAATATGCAAAATCACGAAATCGCAGAAGGATTGAATGATGATTAATTTATTTTCAAAAGTAAGGAATAAAAACGTTGCGCGGAGAAACGCTTTTCACAGAAATTTAACATTTCAATTTTATAACACCACGGTTAATTTGTTACTTTTGTAAAAAAAACGTCCTATGAAAAAAACATATATACTCCTTTTATTTTCAATTTTCCTGTCAAATGCGTTTGCACAGGTAACCCTCAATTATACAAACAACGGTTTGCTGCCGGGAAACCCTTCGGTGACCACTGAGATCGTTTTTATTGATCCGGGCAATACCGGCGAGAACCAGCTCTGGGATTTCTCCGGGATTCAATACACCGGCAAAACCACCGTTAGCAGCATCACCGGGGATGAATCGCTCAAAATGCAGGGAACGAATGAAAAAAATGTAATCCTCAGCGAGGATGGTTACGCTTACAATTACCTTTCCAGCGAAACTGGTTACAAAGAAAAAGGCTATGTGAATAGTGGAAAACAACTGACGCTGAATTATACCGAACCGGTTATAAGAATGCAATACCCGTTTTCATATGGCCAGCATTTCAGCAACCCTTTTGCAGGGGTAGCAATGTTTAACGATAACAACCGGATTGATGTGACCGGAGCCTATACCGTTTCAGCCGATGCTTCCGGAACCCTGATCCTGCCCGATCGCATCCTCAAAAACACCCTGCGGGTAAAAACCTCCAAGCAATTTTTGCAGACCGGCATGTGCGGATCAATACAGTCGAATCTGGTGAAATATTGCTGGTTTGCCGCCGGTTACCGTTATCCGGTTTTAACGCTATGTGTCACTGAAAACATCTATTCAGGCAAGGATCCGGTGATTGTTAAAAATGGCTGGCTCAATCTCGATCAGCATTCGACAGATGCACTGACCGTCGGCGTTGACCCGAAAACCCAGGGCGAAACCGGAGAGAACTCTGTCATTGTGTTCCCGAATCCCTTTACAGAAAAGGTTACTTACAATTATTTCCTGAGAAAGCAGGTGCCTGTCATGGTTGAATTGTTTGATATGTCGGGCAAGTTCAACCTGCGCATCGAGCAGAAACAGCTACAACCGGAAGGGTTGCATTCGGGTATTCTCGATGCCTCGGTGCTTGGTTTGCCTCCCGGCGTTTACTATCTCCGGTTCATGTTCGACAAGCAGGTGCTGGTGAGCAAGATTGTGAAGATCTGAACCATCTGCAACAAAAACCATGAATCATCCACTGTTAGCGCTTCAGGTGTGCATCGTCCTGTTTTTTGCAGGTTTCATTCCATCTGTGCCGACCCCGCCGGATGCATCATCCGACATACATCTGCTTGCTCCCTGCGACACCGTTCCTCAACTGAATCAAAAGATTATTTCCCTGGTCAGGGAGCAGATCGGCAGGACGGTTGATCGCGGCGAATGCTGGGATCTAGCGGCACTTGTCCTGACCCAGACCGGCGCCAAATGGGACGGACGTTACACCTTCGGCCAAAAAGTCGATCCCGAAAAGGATTGTGTTTATGCAGGCGACATCATCCAGTTTGAAGGGGTGAAAATCAAGTACACGAAGGGCCGCGCTGTGTTTGAAGAGACCATGGCACATCACACCGCCATCATCATTGATATAAAGTCAAAAGGCGTATATACCCTGGCCCATCAGAATACCGGCACCTCAGGACGCAAGGTGGGCCTCAGCGACATTGATGTATCTACGATTGTCAAGGGTAAATATCAGATATTCAGGCCTGTGTTATGACTCATGATCGGATTCGCTTCCTTTTAATATTTTTAATGACCGTAGCGCTTTCAGGTTCCATTGCAGCCCAATCCTGGGATTTTATCAAAGAAAAGGATGGGGTAAAATTATATACCCGCAAGGAAAACGGATCGTCGCTGAAATCCTATAAAGGGATGGCCGACATCAAAGCGCCGGCTGAAAAGGTTTACACCCTCATTGAAGATGTTAATCATACGGAATGGTGGGATAAGAATCTGAACCAGATCAAGGTGCTGCTGTATGAAAAGAACAAGCGGGCACAGTACTATCTGGTATATGATCTTCCCTGGCCGGTAACCGATCGTGATTTATGTGTAAACGTTACCGTAACCTTCGACCCGGCAACCGGCATTCATAAGGTCATTGCTGGCCCGCTCCCCGGTCTGATCCCTGAGCATGAAGACAAGATCCGCATCAAAGACTACCATCAAACCTGGACCATCCAGCCAGCCGGAGAAGTATTGTCTCACGTAATACTTGAAGGTCATGTTGACCCGGCCGGCAGTATTCCCGACTGGCTCTCAAACATGCTCATCGTCGATTCACCCCTTAAAGTCATCACCGGGATCAGGGATCGGCTCGAAAAAAAATAGGGCTGTTTCACTTGTTCGCAAGGAAAAATGCATATCTTTGCACCCTCAAACCGGAGAACGTTCCGGAAAATCGGGGTGTGGCGCAGTTGGCTAGCGTACTTGCATGGGGTGCAAGGGGTC
>JBAXFM010000003.1:0-47551 GCA_037139855.1 Bacteroidota bacterium | reverse complement strand
CAATCGAAAAGCTGGAGGATGCAGGCAAAAAATGAAAAAACGGTTTCTTTTCAATGGGATCGACATGCGTAGAACAAGGATTTCCATAAGCAATGGTGTAAAGTTTACCATCTTTCACCTCATGGGTTTTGCAAATACTGGTCATCCCTTCACGCAGGATGCAGTTGTTTGGACAAATCCCGCATTTGGTTCCTCTCGGGGTCATTTCAGCATAGGGTGATTCCCTGGTAAATTTCCCTGCAACTCCTGATCCTGGCATGCTGCCTTTGCCCATTCCGACAATCGATTTTGCCAATCCGCTCACCGGGTTTAGTCCTGAAAATAAAGCTCCAAGGTCGGTAAGGCCTGATTGGAAAAACTGACGTTTTGAATATTTTTTCACAGATAAACCTATTTGAACAGAGTTGTTTGTTACTTCCGGATATTACAAATTTACACAAACTTTCTCTACGTTCCTTCGTTTCCTTTATTGCTTCCCTATTACTTCCCTATGTCCTATGTAACTTGGGGTATTGGAATCCAAGTAATGGTTATTATTGAATTTCAATTATCAAGTAGCCAATTAAATACGTTATAGTGTTTTACTCCGCTTCGATTTTGCATAAACGAATCTGTTGTGAGCAAATATTTCGGATAGTTATCGTTTATTTTTTCTAATGCCCCAAACTCACGTTCCACAGTGCTTTCGTTTGTCATTTGCCACGCAACCTGATAGTACTCAATGTCGCCTGTAGGCGTTTTGCAAACAAAGTCCACTTCTGTGTTTCGGGATGTTCCTGTCCAAATTTTATTACCTCTGCGTAAAAGTTCTAAATAAACAATATTTTCTAAATGTGACCTCTGTCATTTATGCGCTCTTTACCAACCAAAACATTCAATAAACCTACGTCTACCAAATAGTATTTTTCTTGTGTAGCCAATTGTTTTTTGCCTTTCAAATCAAAGCGATTTACTTTGTAAAACACAAAACTCTCTACCAAATATTCAATGTATTTTCCCACTGTGGCATGATGAATATTTTGTTCATCTTGCTTGAGTGTTTTGGAAATATTGCCTGGCGAAAGTGCATTTCCAATATTAGAAGCCACAAATTTTACAATATTTGCAAAAGCACGTTTATCGTTTATTTGGTGCCGTTGTGTTATGTCTTTTTCTATTATTGTAGTATAAATAGCGGATAGATATTCATAAATTTTATCAAAACCGTTTTCTCTCAATTCCACTCCTTTTGGTAATGAAGTTTCGTTTACATAGTCAAAAAACAAAGCTTCGTAATTGAGGTACTTGTTGCTCGTGTCAATATGGCGCGTAATTAAGTATTCATTAAATGAAAAAGGTAAAATAGAAATTTCTATGTAACGACCGCTCAACAAAGTTGCTAATTCGCTACTCATCAAAAATGCATTTGACACCGTTATGTAAATATCTGTATTTTGGGTGGATGATTTTATATTTTAATTGCCAATTCTTGTCGAAAACTGCGCCTGATTTTGTATATTTGCATTTCCTCAGAAATAAATGGTCGTCAGGCCATTTCAAATTCAATCGTCTAACCTTCCTCTAACCTTCCTCTGACTTTCCGCTAACTCACAACCTGTTTACATCCAATAAAGGTGTAGTTGAAAAAATGAATTTGGTTGTATCTTTACATAAAATTTATCAAATTTTTTTAAAAAATGCTGAGGTATTTTAAAAGCCTTTTATTTATGGGATTATTTTTCAACTTCAACCAGGAATGTCAACCACAGGACAATGGTGATCAGATTGACCGGAAACCTGCTGCTGCCGGACGATTTTATCCATCTGATGCCAGTGAACTCAGGGCCGACCTGAAAAACCTGTTTACGGAAGCACAGCCTCGTATGGCAGATAATGTTATCGGCATTGTTTGTCCGCATGCAGGATATGTATTTTCGGGAAAAGTTGCTGCAAGCGGATATAACCAGGTGGACCCCGACAAGGAATATGAAAATGTATTTGTCATTGCTGCCAGCCACCAGGTTTCATTTCCGGGCGCTTCCATTTACAACCAGGGCGATTATGTTACCCCGTTGGGTAACGTTAAGGTTAACCTTGAACTGGCCAATAAACTGATCAGTGAAAACCCGGTATTCGTTTTTAACCCTGAAGCCGACCGCACCGAGCACAGCCTGGAGGTGCAGATTCCTTTTTTGCAGTACCACCTGAAAAAGAATTTCAAACTGGTACCCATTGTTCTTGGCACCCAATCGGAAGAGACCTGTAGGAAAATAGCCAAAGCATTGAAACCCTGGTTTAATAACCGGAACCTCTTTGTTTTCAGCACTGATTTTTCGCATTACCCTGCCTATGCCGATGCGCAATTAGCTGACAAGGCAACCTGTGATGCTATCGTTGCCGGTTCCCCGGAAGATTTGATGAAGTTTCTGAACAATTACCAGCGCAAAAATGTTCCTGACCTGGCAACCAATCTCTGTGGCTGGACTGCCATCCTGGTCATGCTCAACCTGATTGACCATCAGCCGGAAATTAAGATCACCCCTGTTCAATACCTGAATTCGGGTGACTCAAAATACGGGGATAAAAACCAGGTGGTCGGGTATTGGTCTATAGCTTTGACAACCAATAACTCAGGCTTTGATTTTACCCGGGATGAAAAAACAAGATTATTGAAAATTGCCAGGAATACCATCGAAAGATACCTTCGTGACAGGCGTATTCCCGACGACAACGCAACATCATATACCGAAAGCATGAAGATACATGCCGGTGCCTTTGTGACATTGAAAGAAGATGGGGCCTTGCGTGGCTGCCTCGGCAGATTTTCTTCCGACATGCCTTTGTATAAACTTATCCGTGAGATGGCCGTGGCATCGGCTACCGAAGACACCCGGTTCGATCCGGTGAAAATTGGTGAAATTGAGCAACTTGACATAGAAATATCTGTACTTTCCCCGATGAAAAAGATCACTTCGCCCAAAGAGATCATTTTGGGGAAGCATGGAATCTATATAAAAAAAGGATCCTCCTCCGGCACATTTTTACCGCAGGTAGCCACTGAAACCGGATGGACCATTGAAGAATTTCTTGGCCATTGTGCGCGCGATAAAGCCGGCATCGGATGGAATGGATGGAAAGACGCCGAACTTTTTATCTATGAAGCCTGTGTGTTTTCCGAGAAAGAATTCAACGTCCACAAAGATTGATGTAAGGACACCGTTCACATATATCAGGATCTGTGGTTTGAATGAACGGTTTTTCAAGGTCATACATATCTGCCAGCAGTGTCCTGATCAACTCCTCAAAATGAATGGCTGATGTTTCATTCAATACCGACGTCAATTTACAGGATGAATCATCAGGTACAAACACCGGAGTGAACCCTGCATTGATCCTCTTCAGTGAGATGATCCCGGCGCTTGAACTGATAGGGTTTTTAAACCGGCACCGCAACAGATATCCATACATCAGGAGCTGAAAACCAATGTTCAGATCGGGATTTGCGATTAAATCATCCCAATCTTTCACCTTCACCTGTTTTGACTCGGTGGTTCCGGTTTTGTAGTCGATAATTTTCCACCAGCCTTCCATTTTATCCACCCGGTCGATAAATCCTTTCAACCTGATCTTCAAATCGTTGCCGGCAAATGGAATGGTGATAAATGTTTCAACCAGTTGTTCAAGAAGAGCAACCGTGTAATGCTGTCCCGATTTTGCCAGTTCACTCACCTGATCAGACTCATATTGCAGGAACCTCCTGACCATCAGTTTCGCAACACTCACCAGCAACAGATTTTTACCGTATGTGATGTCGGAACCTTTGAACTTCTTTTCAAAAGCTTTATCAACAGCCTGATCTGACTCCTTTTCCATGGCAACAAACTTGTCTGTTGTCATTGGCTGATCGAGAAATGGCAGGTAGAGCTTGTTAAGCGCCTCGTGAACCGCACTTCCCAGTACGGCAGGGTCAATGGTATCATCGATATCCTCAGGCTCTTTAATGCCGGCAATTTCGGCATAATAAAATTTAAGCGGACAATTGCGGAATAAATTCAGCGAGGTTGCCGAAAAACCTTTAACAGCCTTTTCTTCCAGTGAAGTAAGGGTATCTCCGGTTTTAGGAATTTCAATGGCCGGGAGCATTTCCCCTTTGATGACCGGCGTGGTTAAAATAGATTCACGGATGGTGATCCCAGGATTAAAAACAGGTAATTCACTGGTGATTTGCCGGAGAAAACGGCTGCGATCACCTCCTCCCAATTGATCCGGCTCGGTATTGTAAAGAATCCAAACATTTTTGGCCCGCTGAATCAGACGATAAAAATGGTAGGCATACACCGAGTCCTTATGCCTGTAAGTCGGAAGCTCAAAATTTCGTTTAATGTCGAAAGGGATGAAGGAGGCATTGATTTTTCCACTTGGCAGAAGGTCTTCGTTGCAGGATAGGATGATAAGGTTCTCAAAATCAAGCGTACGGGTTTCAAGCATTCCCATGAGTTGAACCCCTTTTAGTGGTTCGCCATAGAAAGGGAGACTCGTTCCCATAATGGTCTGCTGATACAATTCGTAAAGCGCCGTTATTTTCAATTCCGGTTGGAACTCGGTTAAAAGATTGCCAAGCTGGTGTACAATTTTGGAAAAGGCAAAGAGATACTCCATTTCCATGGAGGTAATGATGCTGTTTCTGAGTAATTCGATCACGGATTTGAAACAAACAAGGGTATCGGATGGTTTTATCCAGTGGGTGAACATTACCTCCAGAAAAGTCAGGTCGGCTGAAAACAGGTCTGTGCGCTGTGCGCAAATATCTTCCATCCCGATAAAAATCTGATGCCCCATCCTGATCTTGTCAATCGTTTCATCAAATGCAAACCGGTTTCCGCTCATCATTTTTTGCGCCATCCTGTGGATGTAGGGATGCTGCAGTAGTTTCAGTACATCCTTGTAGTAATATTTTCTGATCCCTTTGGAAACAAGATAGGTAAACTGATTTGTGTGAAGGTGAAGCTGAAAAATAGTTTCAAAGAGGCTGGCAAGGGGAGTTTGTTTTAACGGAAGCCCTGCTGTGATGTTAAGTGATTCCACGTTGTCGGGAATGGAGTTGAGCAGCGGAATCAGCAACCCTTCATCAAGTAACACCACTGCGGTTTTTTCATTGGTAAGACCATTTTTCGCCAAATCCTGCAACAAGTGTCCGCAATATTTCACCTGACCAACCGGATCCGGCGAACCAATGATTTCAATTTTTTTCGCTGAACCGGCAAAATCGTCTGCAATCCAGCGGGGCTCTTTTACCGGCCATTTACGCATCCAGTTACGTAAAAAATCGCCTGCTTCCTGCTGGGGATTATCCAGGTAATAGTGATCGCAATCCCAGAGCAGGGTTGCTTTTCCATCGTTCCGCAATGCGCCTATGATGTGTTCCTCCGCTTTGGTCAAGGCATTAAACCCGGCAAAAATCACATGGCGCCATGGCAGGTTTTCCTTTGTTGATTCAATATTTTCAGCAGCATATCTGAAACTAAGCCCCTGATAGGCATGGTTTTTAGCTATCAAACGATGGGTGAATTTCTCATAATAGCCAAACAATGATTGATAAAACTGTAAATATTTTTTCTCAAAATCAGTCAGGGGTTGCCCATCCAGGTTCCATAAGCTGATGGCCCTGGCTTCGGTGAGTGTCGTGAACAATTCTTCGGCATTGGCCAGGTAGCGGTCAACCTCATTAAAATCGCTCAGCAACTGAGGCGCCCATCTTGAAAATTCCTCAAAAGATTGGGCGTTGTTTTCTTCAATTTCCTTATGAACCTCATAAAGTTCAAAAAGCAGCGGTAAATTGTCGACCTCCTGTAGTCCGCTGATCTCTGTAATAAAATCCTCTATGGAAAAAACGGTTGGCGCCCATGTTGCCTTCCCCACCTCCGCTGCCAGGTATTTCCTCAGGAACAGGCCACCACGGCGGTTTGGCAGCACAATACACAAATCAGCAAGGTCATCATTGAATGTTGCTACAAGATATTGTGCAGTTTTTTGAAGGAAAGGGAGCATTGGCCAACGGTATTGTGTCGACAAAAGTAGGGAATAAAACCTCAAATCTTCCAGGTTTTAAAAACCCGGAAGGTTTATTTAACGACCATCGTTCCTTTTCCGATTTCAGTGCCTTCCTTTGAAATAATATATTTGTAATCGCCCATGGAAAGGAAATGGTCCTGAATGAGTTGGAAGGAGCCGTATCAAAACCATCCTGAAGACCTATCTCATTGGTTGCCGCAAACAGTCCCCACGTATCAGGTTGATTCAACACAATGTTCAGCGGCAGGTTATATAAAAGTAAAAATGTCAATGAACCGTTGTTATCTGTTATTTCCCTGATATCCAAACCTCCGGATTCTCCATGGGTGAGATAAGGGGTTGGGTTTGTCGCACAATTCATTGCAGTTCTACCAACAAACTGACTGTAATTCGCGTTGTCAGGAAATCCATTTAGGGTCGTGGTGCCGCCAGGCCTGTAGGCATAAACCTCATCGAAACCCGTCGTGCCATCGTAGCCTCCGTTACCGTAATAGTTTGTGTTAATCCTATAGATGACGAGCCCTTCACCGGGTAAGGAAGATTCAAAAGTTCCTATTTTTTTCCTGTACTCCACAATGAAAAATTCATTGACAGAATAGGGCGAATTGATTTTAAAACAATGATATCCTAAGGTTGAATTAAGCGGACTCAGGGTATAGTAATTGGTTGTATTCAGGGGAGTCAAATAGCCAGGCAAAATCCAATGGCCATATTTATATTTCAGGTAGGCACACATGTTTTGGGGAGGATTTGTAGTAACGTCCATGAGGTCCCATTTGCCAACCGGCTGTAATCCTCCATATACCGGATCATAATGATACAGATCCGGAGCACCGATGGTATGAAACATTTCATGACATAAAACACCTGTACCGTGAGTATGCAAATCAACCTGCAATTGAATATTATAATCCACGACGTGCTTCCCATGTATATATACCCACGGTTCACCCAGGGTTGCCATGTGAGGCCACAAAATATTGCTCCAGCCATCAGTCGGTCCCTTTAGTATAAAACATACATTATCAACATTCCCGTCATAGTCAAGATCAATGTTTAAACTGGCCGGGACCTGGCCGCTGATGTAATTCACGGCAGCTTTTAACATGGCGTGTTCCCTCTCCCATTTTTCTGCGCCCTGGTATCCGTTTGGGTTGGAAGTTGCGTTGTAAGGGCTGAAATAATTCCTCGGATGACTATCCTGGAATGAAACTACAGTGGTTCCTGAGGATGTGGGGTATAAGGATGTGAAAATTTCCAGTGATTCGTAAGATGCTTCATAGTAATAGTTATGCACTGAATTGGCATTCGGTGAAGCATCATTGAACATATTATCAAAATAGGTTTTAGGCTCTGTATATTCACCATCATCACTGAACCTGATAAAAACAGCAAGGTTGTAGAACGTTCCGGAATGAGGCGCCTTTGGTGAATTTGCAGGAACTCCAATCGACAGAGCGCTCTTCTTCATCTGCTGATATGCAAAATTTGGTATTAAATTATATGGCTGAATGCCGACAGATACCGGATTGACACTCATAGCCCGGTAAGCTGATGGTTTCAGCAAGGGGCCATCTTTTATGGCATAGTATAAAAATCCATCATCCGCAAATATGAGGGTAAACCCGTTTTCATCGTGGAGATAGTTGAAAAATTCATCCCCGGAAGCAAAGCAATGAATGATTGAATGATCAGGCAAGATGACTTTTTGGGGAACATTTTTCAAATAAGCGCCAAAGGAAATTACGGGGAAGAGCAGGAAAAACAAAATAAAACACAGGCCGGCAGATACTGGTTGGGTTTTCATATTCGGATCGGATTAGTTTATTTTGACACTTTATCATCTTGTGATTTGAGTAAGTTGTTTTCGCTTTGCAGGATTTCAACCTTCGTATTCAGTTCAATCACATAGAGAGACAACTCCTCAATTTTTTGCAGCAACCTTGCATCCATTTCACCCAGGCTGACACCATTTTTATCCACCTCAGAAGCATCGGGAATTTCGGGCAGATGTTTGTTTTTCAGAATGTATTCTTCAAGTTTGTTTAATGGCATCAGGTTATAATCTGATTCAAATACATAGTCAGACCAACCCGTGTTGACTACAATCTCCTTTGCACGGATTGTACCGTTCACCGATAGTTTGTGGGTCGGGTTTACCGTGCCAATGCCCACATTCCCATTGATAACCAGCTTTTGAAAAGCCGGGTCGGCATTGAACTCGCCATAGATCAAACCCATCGACATAGCATTTTGCTGATTTCCCCTGCTTGAATTGTCAATATAGAGTTTGTTACCTCCTGTCTCGTAATAACCGGCATAGGAACCGATCGCCACATTGGTACTCCCGGCTGCATTGTAGAGCGCCTTGTATCCACAGGCGGTATTGTTATTACCGTTTGAGTTTTGGCGGAGTGCATGCATGCCAAATGCTGAATTGTTGCTGCCCATCATGTTTCCCATCATCGTCTCCATTCCCATGGCGCTATTCCCGTATCCTTCGGTGTTATGATACAGTGCATCGCAACCACTTGCGGTATTATGGTATCCGATGGTGTTTTTATTCAGCGACTCCACCCCATTTGCTGTGTTATAATCGCCAGCGTTGTTGAATTCCAGTGATCTGAATCCGGTGGCTGTATTATAAAGTCCTATCTCATTGGAAGAAAGTGCATACGCCCCGGTTGCGGTGTTGTATTCCCCCTCTGTATTTGTATACAGTGCGACTACACCGTTGGCGGTATTATATTTTCCACTTGTATTGTTGCGCAAGGCGCTCGTTCCGGTTGCTGTATTATGAAAACCGTAAGTATTTGATAACAAAGCGCTTTCGCCGAAAGCCGTATTGCCATAACCTGTTGTATTGGTTTTCATTGCGTTATAGCCTGCTGCCGTATTATACGACCCATCGGTATTCGCAAACAAAGCCTTTGATCAGATCGCAGTGTTTTGCAGCCCCCATACATTGCTGTACATAGCTGAATCGCCAACGGCTACCAAGTTGGTGCGCTCGGTATTACTAAATAAGGCGCTGGCACCAACAGCCACATTGGAAGATCCTGTGGTGTTGTTCATTAAGGCCATATACCCGCTGGCGATATTATAATTGCCGTTGCTTGATCCTAAAGCGTACCAACCGGCCCCAACGTTATAATTACCTGAGTTGCTTGTGCCTAAAGTACTGTATCCCAATGCAGTATTTCCGTTGCCGGTGGTATTGTTCACCAAAGAATTGCAACCACCGGCTGTATTGCCGTGCCCGATTGAATTTGTAAAAAGGGACAAATTGCCAATAGCCGTATTCCCGTAACCCGTAGTATTAAAAAACAAGGTTTTGAAACCGCTTGCCACATTTGAACTACCGGTTGTATTGGTAAAAAGAGCTTTTGAACCCAATGCCGTATTCATTCTGCCTTGCACGGCCCCTGAAATGGCGTTGTTGTTAAATAACGCACTGTCGCCAACGGCAACAAGATTTCCCCGCACTGTATTGTTGTAAAGGGCGCCGGTCCCGATGGCAATGTTGCCGGAGCCAGTGGAATTGGCGTACAAAGCATTCAATCCCAATGCGGTATTGAACGTTTCAACCTTTCCGGCCAATTGGTTGTTGACTTTGAAGGTTAGTACAACGTTATCGGTGGTGCCAAGAAAGTTGACGCCGGTAGTCAAGCCACTGTTGCCAGTCGTTCCCCAGCCACTTGTGCTGCCAACCGGCATCCATACCGGTGCTCCCGGAGTACCTGAATTATAGTAAAAACCGGCGGTGTTGTCGGTCTGGAACATGATCAACCCGCTGGCCGGGCTGACAATGGCATTGCGTTCTGCCTGGGTCATCCGGGGAACCAGCATCCCTTTTAAGTTGATTTCACATCGAGCATGGCCGAATTATCGGGTGATGAGCCATCGGTGTTGACGGCGACCTGGGCAGACAGATTAAAGTTGAGGAACAAAATGAAACCTGCAATGCAGGTAAAGATGAGTTGATTTTTCATATTTGAAGCATAAGAAAGTGAATGACCCTGTAAGGGCAAAACCCAAAGTGGCTAAATCATATTTTGATACATCGTGGAGATACTATATTTAAAAAATCCGACTACTAAACGCAATTTGTAAAATTGCTGAATTGTTAAAAAGCCCGCACAGCCCGCACAGCATTTGGGTAGTTCTTAGTAGTAGAGAGTTGCTCTCCATTGCTGAAGTCCAGGTTCCCCGCGTTGGTTGCAGGGTACTCGGAGTACTCGGAGGAACTCCAATAGCTCTGACTGACAAAGCCGCCAATGAAAACTCTTTTCAGATAGAGTTTGTTCAATTCATCTTTACTGGGCAGGTACCAGTCGCTGTATCCGTTTAACACCAGATCACCGCAAATTCTTGCTGCAATTCCTGCTTCCGTACAACCTGCCATTATGTCTAATGTGTTTTGATTACCTGTGCCTAAGGCTGTTCCATCTGCACCTGATATTATAGTTCCGTAACAGCCCCACTCTACAGTCCCCTGGTCAGATGGTGCTGCAATTAAACCGTGTTGAACACTGGCATCATAACCGGGATCGCCGGATTGCAGGATATATGCCACTTTGCCCCCCTGATAAGAATCCCCAATACCAACTGTTATTGTTTTGGCAGAAGTGCCATCAAAATTCATCCATTCAGCGCCATCAAAGTAATTGGGTCTGTGGGTGTTGGAATTAAAAACCTGTAACCCTGCAACAGGTGATACAATGACATCCCGTTGACTCTGGGTCATGCGCGGAGGAAGCAAACCCCTGGTGGTTGAGGTGATCTCAAGTATGGCTGAATTGTAGGGAGCCGGAGTGCCAATGCGAACATCACCTCCAACAGTAAAGATAGAACGCACCTGCACATTGCCGTTATAATCCCATGTTAACGAATGGGGTTCGCCAATCGTGCCAAGCGCTCCTCCGTTCCAGCCAAACAAATATGGGCCGTCAACTGAGCCATCCCATTGCAAACCATGATCGCCGTTATTTCCGGAACGCAACCTGAGTGTAAAATCATTTAAAGAAATAATACCGTTTACATCCAGCTTTGAATGAGGAACGGGAGTTCCGATTCCGACATTTCCAAGGGTATAAAATAAATCAGTTCCCGTTGAGGACCATTGGCTGCTCACCATTATCCACACCGGATCAGCAGGGCCTGTTTTGTTGCAATAATACTGGTTATTGTCCGTACAAAAGATCAGCAGACCTTTCGCAGGACTGCTGATCGCATCCCGCTGTGCGGCTGTCATCCGGGGAACCAGCATCCCCTTAGTGGTTGATTTCACATCAAGCATCGCCGAATTATCGGGCGATGAGCCATCGGGCGTTATGGCGACTTGCGCATAAACATGGAAAGGGAAGATTATCAGAATTCCTGTAAAAACCAGCAGAAGGATAAATCTTTTCATAAAATATTGTTTAAGATCAGTGAATAAAAAGCATCTAATTCTTGAGGCAACGACCACTAAGTCCATCGTAGGGGTTTACCATTTCAATTATCGCACTGCTATTGTAATACAGGATTTGACCAATGGGACCCATCGTGAGATATGTGCTAAAGAACCAACTGGAAGTCCAGAAGTTGCCTTCGAGGCCTACCCCTCCATAGATATTACCGCCTGCAAGAGCGGTAAAACCACTGCTGTTATTACCGCCTGTATTGGGAGATGCCCAGTGGGTCGTGCCGCCTTCTTTCATACAACCACCTGCGACACTTTGGCCTCCAAGATAGTTTACCATGGAGGAAAAATCTTCCTTGGTTGGAACATGCCAGCCAATCGGACATATCCCCCTCTCTCCTCCATACCAGCCTCCATATTGAATAATTTCATTCCATTGGTATAAGCCTCCATAAATGTCACAGTTGGACTCCAGATTATCGTAGCAATATTTCTCAATAACACCATTGTCTGATTGCCCCTGACCCACATTAATCCGAACGCCTACATTCATGTTCTCTTTTAACCAGCATTGGGTGCCGATCTGAACGGTGTTGTAGGTTTGTCCGGCATAGGTAACAGTGGGGGTTCCGGCGCAGGAAACTCCCATTGAGTTGGTTACATTGATTGAAAAATTGCAGGCTGAATTACCATAGATCACGGTAAAATTTGCAGTACCAGTGGAAGAAGGGGTACCGCTGCCGTTCAGCACGACGACCTGTGGCCCAATGGTGGTAAAGGTACCCATTTTTGAAAATCGAATTCCATTGACTGTGTTGGTCGAGATATTGTACCCTCCTGTGGTGGTGTTGGTTACCGATACGGAAACGGTGTTACCAGCCGATAATGGAATTCCGGCAACACATATTCCAACGACCAGAGGGTTGGAACAACTGATTGTCCCATAACTCACACAGGGACATTGCCAGCCGATGACGGTGCCGGCATAAAATTCAATACATTTCAAATCGGTGTTGTAAATGGTCAAACCCTCTGCAGGATTTTGAATGGCATCTCTCTGCGTGGTGGTCAGCCTGGGAGGCAAGAATCCTTTTGTGGTTGACGAAATGTCAACTTTAGCCGAACTGTTCGGAGAATTTGTGCCAATGCCAGCATCGCCGCCAATAGTAAAAATCGAAAGCACCTGCACATTGCCATTATAATCCCAGGTCAAGGAATGGGGCTGACCAGCGGTGCCAAGTGCGCCTCCGTTCCAACCAAATAAATAGGGACCATCGGTGGCATTATCATATTTCAACACATGATCACCATTATTTCCATCCCGGAGGCGGAGTTCATGGTCGTTGAGAGCACTGTTTCCGGTAACATCTAATTTGCTCTGTGGTGCGGTTGTTCCGATCCCGACGTTGCCAGGGGAATAAAAAATGGCAGAGCCCGAGGTTACCCATTGGCTGCTCATCATCACCCACACGGGGGTCCCGGAAGTACCTCTGTTGGAATAGTAGCCGCTGTTGTCGGTGCAAAAAATCAGTAAGCCCCTGGCTGGATTGATGATGGCATCGCGTTGTGCGGCAGTCATCCGCGGCACCAGCATCCCCTTGGTGGTGGATTTCACATCGAGCATGGCCGAGTTATCAGGGTTTGTGCCATCTGTAGTAATGACAACCTGTGCTGAACCTTGCAAGGTGATCAATAAAATTAATGACACATAGAGGATTGTCAGAATTTGGTTTTTCATGAAAATTGAGTTTAAGTGATTGTCAAAATAAGCATATAAACACCCTCAATTCTTCAGGCAACGGACACTATATTCGAACAACTCATAGTCTGAGATCCGGGATACACCTCCACTCTGTTCAAGGACACGGTTCCATGCATAACCGTTTAAGACCTGAGATGAAGACCAAAAAAAGGCACGGTTACCAAGGTCCACGAAAACATTATCGCCTGAGAAGTTGCCACCCGGAAGGGCTGTGAATCCGCTGCTATTGTCAGCTCCGGAATTCGGTGATACCCAGTGCGCAGTGCCACTTTCTTTCATTTTACTTCCGGCAACACTTGATCCACCAAGATAAGTCGTAAGGGTGCTCCATTCTGCATCCGTTGGAATATGCCAGCCTGTTGGACAAATGCCCTGAACTCCTTCTGTATTGATATATTGCATGAGCTCATGCCACCTGTACAAACCCCCGTAAATGTCACAATTTGCTTCCAGATTATTGTAGCAATATTTCTCAATCACCCCATTGTCCGTTTGACCCAACAGGCTGACTGCAGTGATTCGCACCCCGATATTCAGGTTCTCCTTAAACCAGCATTGGGTGCCAATCTGAACAGTGTTGTAGGTTTGTCCGGCGTATGTTACCACGGGTGTTCCCGAACAGGGCGTTCCTGATGCATTCGTAACGGTGACCGAAAAAGTACAACTTGAATTACCATAAGAAACAGTGAAAGTTGTTATACCAGTTATTACAGGCGTACCAGTGCCATTTAAAACAATCACCTGGGAACCAATGGTTGTAAATGTTCCCATTTTTGAAAACTGAATACCATTGACAGTATTGGTTGAAATATTGTACCCTCCGATTGTTGTGTTGGTTACAGTCAAGGATACCGTATTGGCGGCCGACAAAGGAGTTCCTGCAATACAGGTTCCATTGACCACGGGGTCGGAACAACTTATTGTTCCAAAACTCAGACAAGGACTGAACCAACCGTTAGCCTGACCGGCATAAAATTCAATACATTTTACATCCGTGTTGTATATGGTCAAGCCCTCCGCAGGATTTTGAATGGCATTTCTTTGTACAGTTGTGAGACGCGGAGGCAGGAATCCTTTTGTGGTTGACGAAATATCTACTTTAGCCGAACTGTTCGGAGAATTTGTGCCAATGCCAACATCGCCGCCAACACTGAAGCTTGAACGAACCTGTACGTTGCCATTATAATCCCAGGATAAAGAATGGGGCAGGCCGATTGTGCCCAACGCACCTCCGGCCCAACCAAACAAATATGGGCCGTCTATGGCTATGTCATATTTCAACCCGTGATTACCGTCGGTGCCACCCCGTAGTCGAAGTTCATTGTTATTGAGGGCGATGTTTCCGGCAACATCTAATGTGCTTTGGGGTAGATTAGTTCCGATTCCAACATTTCCAAGTGTGTAAAATAAATTGCTGCCCGAATCAGACCACTGGCTGCTCACAACCACCCAAACTGGGCTGCCCGGGTTTCCTTTGTTGGAATAATAGTAGTTGTTATCCGTACAAAAGATAAGCAGACCTTTTGCAGGATTGCTGATCGCATCCCGCTGTGCGGCTGTCATCCGGGGAACCAGCATCCCCTTAGTGGTTGATTTCACATCCAGCATCGCCGAATTATCGGGTATGGCGCCATCTGCATTAACGCTTACCTGGGCGCTCAAACAGAGAGGCAAAAAGATTGAAGCGATTATTGTTAAAATACTAATTCTGAACATACTCTTTTTCATGGTTGAAGGGATTAATGGTAAATAATGTGGTTGGACAAAGGAATTATCAACAAGGAATTCGTGTAGATTCGGGTAAAAAACCAGGCAGGAATGAGTGATTTTGTAAATTTATTTATTTTAACAATAATTACCCTAACAATAGAGCAGTAATTTAATTTGATATAAGCGGTAATTTATCCGGATTTAAAAAGAAAAAAAACGACTTTATCGTTGACATTTATCAATTGAAAACCATTTTTAAACGTTATTCGGGCTTCAATTCTTAGAATGCTTACCTTTGATCCGGTATAATGTTTTCATGTTATTATCTCAAATTACTCAGTTCATGCATCAACCACTCTTTGCAAAATTCCTCCTCAAAGGACTCACGGTTAAAAACCGCATCGTTTTCCCTCCTGTGGTCTGTTTCCGCTATGCCCTGGGGGATGGAATTGTAACTTCTAAAAACTTTGAACATTACCGCCAGCTTGCGGCCGGGGGAGCAGGAATTGTTATTACCGAAGCAACCTGTGTATGGAAAGATGGCCGTCTTGCGCCGTTTCAACTGGGAATATGGTCCGATGATCAAATTCAGGGAATGAGCCAAATCGCGGCTGTAGTAAAAAAGGAAGGGGCTGTATCGCTGTTACAGATTCATCATGCAGGATTGTTAACCAACGAATATGTTTCAGACGTAGCAAAAGCGCCTTCAGTGGATGTACAGAATCCCAGGTCGATGGCATTGACGGTTCCGGAGATTGCAGCGATCAGGGAAGCATTCATTGATGGAGCTGAAAGGGCACAAAAGGCCGGATACCAAGGAGTTGAATTGCATGGCGCCCATGGATACCTATTAAACCAGTTTGCATCGACCCTGTTTAATAAACGGGAAGATGAATATGGCGGAAACCTTATAAATAATCTCAGACTCGCCACAGATATCATCCAGGGAATCAGGCAGCGTTGTGGTGATGAGTTCATCATTGGCTATCGGTTGGGAGCGAACTCACCCACCCTTGACGATGGCATTGCCATCGCAAAACATCTTGAAAATGCCGGTGTGGACATTTTACATGTATCTCATGGAGGCAGTTTGATGAACCTTCCCCGTACACCTAAAGATTTTGCATACAATTGGATCGTATATAGCGGAACGGTCATCAAAACCCAGGTCAGCATCCCGGTGATCGTGGTAAATGACATTAAAACACCAGAGCGTGCAGCCTGGTTAATTGAAAACAACCAGGCTGACTTTGTTGCCATCGGAAAGCCACAACTGGCAGATCCCAATTGGGTGAATCACGTGTTGAACAATGAGGAAATTAATTTTTGTCTGAATTGCAAACCGAAATGCAGATGGTATGAGGATAGCTCATTGTGTCCGGCCAGAAAAAAATGACGAGTCATTCGTCATCCGTCAATCGTCATTCGTCCAACATCTTTCCAAAGCATTCCATCTTCAACATAGCCTGTGATGTTTTCTGTTTTTGCCAGTCGGAGATAGAGGGTTGTCAGGGAGAATTTTCCTTCTTCCACAATTTCGGATATAATCAGCGGATTTATGATTTGTATCCCACTGAATGCAAATGGCGTGGAAGTAATTGTTTTGCGTGCAACACGTTTTTCGCCAGTTTTCAGGTTTTCCCAGCCGCATAAGTTCATCTGATCATCAAACAGAAAATACCGGGAGGTTGTGCGGTTACGCACTGCCAGGGTGGCGAGTGAATGGGAATTCAGGTGAAATTTTTCCATGCTCTTCAGGTCAAGGTCGGAGAGAATATCAACATTCCGCACAATGGCACTATCGCAGTTGTCAAAGAACCAGGCCGCTTTTTTTAATCCGCCGCCAGTGTCAAGCAGTTCGCCGGTTTCATCAGAAACTGCCATCCTTATGCCAAAGTTTTTATGCAGATGAATGAATTCAACAATCTGATCTGCAAAGTGGTGTACATTAATAATTATTTCATTGATGCCGGCCGATTTCAAATGAATAATGGCATGTTCAAGCAATGTTTTCCCCTCAACCTGATAAAGCGCTTTTGGTTTTGAATCTGTAAATGGCTTAAGCCGGGTGCCGAGACCTGCGGCAAGGATCATTGCTTTCATCAATAAAATAAGCGTTAAGTTAAGTGTTAAGTTGGTTTTGTTCCAGGTGGGTTAAGATGATAAAGACGGGGTATTTGGTTTTCAGATATTTGGCAAGATTTTCGGCACAATAAACGGATCGATGCTGACCGCCTGTACATCCAAATGAAACCATGAGGTGATTGAATTGGCGTTTGATGTATGTTTGAACACTCTGATCGACCAGTGAAAAGGCATGACTGCAAAATTCGTTCACTGCGTGTTCCTGATCAAGATAATTAATCACAGGTTGATCTTTTCCGGTGAGGTGCTTATATTCATCAAATCTTCCGGGGTTTGGCAAGGCACGGCAATCAAAAATGAACCCTCCGCCATTTCCTGTTTCATCTGCCGGAATTGATTTTTTATATGAAAAACTATGGATGGAAACTGTGAGAACACCTCTTAAATCATCAGATTTGGTAAAATGACTTAAATTATTGTTTCTTTTACTTTTATGCTCATCAACTTCAATGGTTTCTTTGATATAAAAATTTGGATTTTCGACCATCCTGTCAATGACCGACATCAATTCACTGAGACCAAATCCGATCATGTTATTCTCACGCATATACCGAAGGTTGCGCAACGCGAAAGGAATGCTTTGCAGAAAATGGGTTTTATTTTCATAGTAACCCCTGAAGCCATAGGCGCCCATGGCCTGGAGAATCCGAATCAGGGCAAAACCATTAAAAATTCTCAAAAACTCCACCTGATCAACCGTATAGATCTCACCAAGTTTTTGCAGATAGTATTGTAATAATTCCTGCCTGACTGCCATTGGGATATCGGCCTTCCCATCAGTAAGCAATGAAGCAACGTCATATTGCAATGCGCCTTTCCTGCCTCCCTGATAATCAATGAACCAGGGTTCGCCATTAAC
This sequence comes from Bacteroidota bacterium, assembly GCA_037139855.1. Lineage (GTDB taxonomy): Bacteria > Bacteroidota > Bacteroidia > Bacteroidales > FEN-979 > CAIVAT01. The sequence continues at coordinate 29,620 of JBAXFM010000003.1, read as the reverse complement.
AATCATAATGTTGCGCGACTGAAAATCACGATAAAGAAAGAACTCGGCATCCGCTTCAAGCAAAAAGTCACAAAAATGATTAAAATCGTCCTCCAAAGCCTGTTCATCAAAAGGAATCTTTGCAAGCTTAAGAAAATAATACTTGAAATAGTTAAGGTCCCACATCATCGATTGCCGGTCGAAGGCGGCACGCGGATAGCAGACGGAATAATCCAGGGCCTTCCCGGCTTTAACCTGAAACAGCGGAAGCCAGGCAATGGCTTTTTTATAAATATTTAAAACCTCTTCGGGAAATGCAACCGGGAACCCATTCCTTGGGGACAAAGGATCTGATGACAACACTGTATTACGCTTTTCTGTCAGCAATTGATAAAGGGTCACATCTCCCAGGTCGGTAAGGAGGTAAATGCGGTTAACCGGATCGTTGGCCAGTATCTCAGGAACAGGCAGACCTTCATGGCGAAAATGATTTGTAAAGGAAATAAATGCCTCGTTTTCGCGGATATCATCGTTGTGTGCCCCGATAACTGTCTCTTTAACACCCTGCAACCGGTAGTAGCTCCGGTAAGATCCGGAACCAGGCAATATTGTAATCGAAAGGGGGGGTATTCCAGCCCAGGATGTATATAATTGAATTAAATGTTGTTCAATATCTGTCATATCTGTAATCTATTAACATTAACCACCTCACCCTAACCCTCTCCTCAAGGAGAGGGAATACTCCCCTTCTCCCAGGGGGAGAAGGGGCCGGGGGTTGAGGCATTTTTCTCCCCAGGGAGAAGGCCGGGGTTGAGGCTCACACCTCCACCACTCTTACCACCGGATCAAGGTATACCAGGGTCCGGTGAATATTTTTATACCCCATCTCTTCAATGTAACCTGCATACCTGATGAGTTGATCACTATGCTTTGCAGTTGGTTTCCCACTCTTATAATCCAGAATTGTAACACGATCATTGTCAAACACAACGCGATCGGGACGATAAAAAGATCCTTCGGGCAGGAGTATCTCCGGCTCCATTTTCACCCTGACCTGATCGCTAAAAAAACGGGATAGCAATGGATCAGCAATGACTGACCATAGTATTTTCTCAACATTTTCGCGCTCCTTATTTTCAATAAGTCCGGCCAGGGAAGCTTTCTCTAGTACAAAATCAATGTCCCTTGCGGTGGTTATCCACGAAAGCATGGTATGGATCCTGTTTCCCCATTGCGATTTCTCCACGGGGTTCTCTACATCCCACATTTGTGGCGCCCTCATCCTGATTTCAATTTTTTGCCGCCAATCGACACTGATCGCATGGTGCTGCGTTATCGTTTCTGTTTCAGACTCAACAATTTTTCCAGCATGATCTGATTTCACGCCAAAGGCGTACTCCGACTGACCATCCACCCAAACATTCTCCTGTTGCAGGAAAACCTGGAAGAAACCAGGCAATGAACTCACCTCGTCCTGATTCTGAGGTGGAAATTTGGTCAGGATATAAAGCCGTTCTTCGGGTCGGGTCATAGAAACATAGAGCAGATTCAATAAGTCGAGCATTGATTTTTGCCGCTCACCTAAAAACTGATTCTTATATACCGTTGACTCCATCTCTTTGTCACTCCGAAGGATGGCAGTTTCCAGTCCCGGGGCTATATCCGGTTCCAGATCGACCCACAAGTATGTCTTTGTATTTTTACGTGCCTCCTGTGCAAAAGGAAGGATCACCAACGGAAACTCTAACCCCTTGGCTTTGTGTATGGTCATCACCCTCACTGCATTCAATTCTTCAGGTACAATGATTGATAATTTGCCTTTGTTTTTTTCCCACCAGTCAAGAAATTCAACAGCGCCTGTTGACATCTTCACCGTAAACCTGAGTACGGCATTGAGGAAAAACTGCAGGTAAGGGTCAGCAGTGGTATTGAGTTTATAGAACCGGATAAGTTCCTCACAAAGATCATAAACGGGCAACATGGTAAATTCATCACGCACATACTCCCGTTTAGTGTCACCGACGATTTCCGATTGTTTCAGAAACAACCTGATCTCGGCAATTACAATGTCATTCCTTGGTTCGAACAGAAATTTCAGGTAAGCAATCAGAAACCTGACCTTGGGGGAATTGCAAATAAGCAGGGATTCTGCAGAAACGACCTCCACACCATTCATGAGTAAAAACCTTGCAATGGCACTGGCATTTTTATTGCTCCGGCATAAAATGGCCATGTCGCGCAGACTATACTTATTTTGTTGGGCTTCCAGGATGATTGTGTGAATCCGGTCCAGGGTTTTTGAATGATAATCCAACTCCTCCTCATCCTTTTCAAGAAATTCAAGGCTGATATATCCTCCGGTTTTTTGCGGGTTATATTGCTGCTCAAGTCCTTCAAATATATTTTCATTACCATCGGTTAATACACGGCTGGCAATTGTCCTGAAAAACCGGTTGTTAAAATCAACAATTTCCGATTTAGACCGAAAATTCTGATCCAGGTTTATTTGCTCAAAATGGCGCAGTAAAATCTTTTCCCGCTGTTTGATAATTGGGTTAAGGTCACTTCCCGGAATTGCCGGCAATGCATTGAACTGTTCCACCTCCCCTCCCCGCCAGCGATAAATTGCCTGCTTTCCATCTCCAACTACCAGGTTGAAAAAGCCCCCTGCCAGGGAGTTTTCAATGAGCGGAATAAAATTCATCCACTGAAGTGCCGATGTATCCTGGAATTCATCAATGAGTATGTGCTGAAACTTTTCGCCCAGCCGTTCATAGATGAAAGGAACAGGTTCATTCAAAACGATGCTTGCAATCCGTGAGTTAAACTCAGAGATATGAACCAGATTATTCTGTTTTTTAAAATCGTTGAGTGTCTTCTCAATTTCATTCAGCACAGCCAGGGGATATATGGTCTTGGCAAGTAATTTCCGGAGACAATAATCAGATTTATGCTGTTCAATTTCTTTCTGAATTTTTTCGTATATCAACTGTAGCCCAGGCTTTATGGCTGATATCGCGTCACGGGCCGCTGTTGAAGCCTTACCCGAGAACCATTTGTCTTCTTCAACAGTTGCAATAACGTAGGAATTTGGGTCAAGTTTGTCCATCTTTCCCGCAGAAAGGTTTGCAAAATATTTCCAAATTCCACGTTCTCCCTGGAAAAAGTCGGCAGGAGAAAAACTGCCTGTCAGTAAAAGCGCTGAACCCTCCCGTGAAATCTCACGGATATTGTTCTCAAACTGTCTGATTCTCGCATACAGCGTTTCAGAAATATCCTGGAAACTTCCCAGCGACAGTTTTTTCAACCTGCCAATTCTGCTTTGTCCCTCTTCATCAAGCAATATTTTTGCAAACCCGGTCAAAATCAAGTCAATGTTCCATCCTTTGTCTTCGTCCATGCGCGTTTCGAGGAACTTCACCAATAAAGAGGTCAGCGCTTTATCATCGCCAACCCTGTCAAGCAGAAGATCCACCGCAGTTGAAATCAGTTCATCAGCATCGAGTTCCACATTGAAATTTACCGGCAAGCCGAAATCATGGGCGAAAGTGCGAATGAGTTTATGTGAAAAACTGTCGATGGTCCCGATGGCAAAATCGGCATAGTTGTGCAGAATCATTTCAAGCGCTCTGCCCGCATTCATCGAAATCTCATGCGAAGCAAGACCGGTTTCTTTTACAAGGAGAGGTACCAATGTTTCTTTGATCATCGAAACTGTTGACCTCTCCCCTTTTGAAAGTTCAGCCAAAGCCTTTAAAACACGCTCCTTCATCTCATTGGCAGCCTTGTTGGTAAAGGTAATGGCTAAAACGTGCCTGAAATCACCTGGCTCAAGGAGGATGATCTTCACATACTCTTTAACAAGAGTGAAGGTTTTCCCGGAACCGGCGGAGGAACGATAGACGGTGAAGGACATTGGGATTTACGAATTACGAATGACGAATGACGAATGACAAATGACGGGTTAATTGAGGATTTGGATTTTGGAAGTATAGACGTTGGTTTTTGTGGATATCCGGATAAAATAGATTCCATCGGGCAGACCGGTCAAGTGGGCGGTGATTTCACCAGCGGAGGGGAAAACCTGCATAGTTTTGATTATTTTTCCCTGAGGAGTGAGGATCTGCATTACAGCGCTGTTGATCTCTTTAGGAAGGACAAAATGGACCTGTCCGTTTGTTGGGTTTGGATAAACCTCAAACGGTGTTGAATTATTTTCGACAATTCCCGGCGGGTACTTAATTGAAACGATCTGCTGATCAGAATCAAAATTCTGCAATGCATCCATTACGAGGACGGTGTAGGTTTGAATATCCTGAACGGTAACGGTGATTGTGCTGCCGGAGTCGAGGGTATTCCAGAAAATCTGGTATGGAGGTGTTCCTCCTGTCACGGTGGCATGCAGGGTGAGCACGGTTCCTTTCAATACAGCCGTATCAGGGCCAAGGGTGATATTTAGCGATTGTGCCGACATCCGGTAAACATCCCTGTAGGTAGCTGTTACAAGATTTCCCTCCTCATTGATCTGAAGCAAGGGGATCCCTTTACCTTTGGCCAGCCATTTGTATTCAATGATGTTCCTGTTGAATGGAAATCCGGTGGCCAGTGAATCAATATAGACACTATCGTGAATGGCAAGGGTAGATTTAACCCGCAGGGTTTGAAAGGTTCCGTAGGGTGTGGTCAAGGCGCCCCAGCCATCAACCAGCGTTGAGCGGACGCGCTGGGTACTGTAAAATGCCAGATTCGGAACGGTAATGGCGAAAGTAGAAACCGATGACCAGGTTGTCCCGGGTGTCATTGGAAACTGATACAATTTATCCGGGTTATCATATTTCGCAGGCAATGGAAGTCCCTGTATGGTATAGGCAGAACCTAAATCGTTGTAGGATGCCGAACTGTTTTTGAAAAAAGTAAAACCCTGTGAAACAGGAAGTCCTGGTATCGGACTGCTACCAAGAGGTGAAGCAAGGTTGGCTCCTCCCAATAAAACAAAGAACAACTGGTAAGCAGATGGCGTAGCGGTTGCATTAACAAATGTATCAACCCGCTGGCTCAATGCCTCCAGGACAGCATAATTCCACGCGGTATCCATGGCGGTTTTAGAAAATCCGGACGGCACCAAGTTCGTTACACTGACCCTGAGGGTGTCACCGGCTACAGGCATATCGGCCTGATTGACCACAATCTGTGCAAAAATTGGCGAGGCTATCAAGCCCATGCAAATCAAAAAAAAGATACTTTTTTTCATTTCTTTTTCTCCTTTTTCCCAAATTTAAAAAGTTCACCAAAAGAGGTGAAATCACGTTGGTATTTTATCCCCACACCTTGTGTATAGGGGGCATTGTTATTCAATATATTCAAGGTATTCGTGCGATTAAACACATGGGCTCTCCATCTCCTGTTCTTTGTAAGGATATACTCCAGGTTGATATCCCCCACGATGGTGCTTCCCTGCTTCGTGGCAGAATTTGTATATGAATTCATTCCAAAAGTACCATCAATCAGCAAACGGTCGTCGAAAAGTTGTGTGGAAATACCTACATCAAATTCCTGCTGGGTGGTACTCGTTGCAGGTTTGTAATTCATATTGACATTCACATTCGAACTTATCTGCGACAGCATACTGTTGATTTGGTTTGTGACAATAGACATGGAGGTTGCGCTCATGTCAACTGTTCCGCTTGAACTTGCAATAACAGGTTTAAACTGATTCATAATCATGAGGTATATTGTTTGTTCAGTCATCACCGTGGGATTGTTGGTGTCGATGGCTGAATAAACCTCATTTTTTATACCTTCTTCCACATTTGGCATGCTGATGGCAAATGAAATATCAGGGTTCAGTAATTTTCCGTTAAGTCTGATGATACACTCCACCGGAATACGGAGCCCCTCCTCTTCCGGATTGGTGGTAATGCCTTTCATCGGCGCTTTCGTTTTATAAACCGCACTCATGGAAATATTTGCATCTGCGGCATCACCGGTCCAACTGATGGTACTGCCTTCTTTAATCGACATTGGCAGCCTTAAGAGATTTTTAAACTGAAAGAGAAAAGAGCCCTTTGACACAGTGTAAATGCCCGACAGGGAGAAAGGGCTGGAAGGGGTCATGGCCATCAACAGGTTCCCCGACCCTGAAGCCTTAAGATTCCCCAACTGTTCGGGGAGAAAAACCTCAACCTCTGCATCCTGGTTCACGCGCAAAGCAAGATCAAGATTTAGCCCGGTGGCATTTACCTGATACTTATCCTGTGCTTTTTCAATCGAATCGGTGCCTGTATCAACAAATATGATATAATCGGTCTGCCCTACCGACCGGGTAAGGTCAATTGGAATGACCACATGCGTTTTACCACCGTTCGTGGCTCTTACAGAAATTTTAATATTGTCGGGCGGTCCGGTAATGCTTGCGATTCCCGATGCACGCGCTTTGCCATAAAAAATATTGTTTTGCGACCGTGTATTGCTGAAAGCCGCAAAATCATCCATCTCAACGTGAAGATCGAGCCGCAGGTCGCTAAAATGATGATGTGTGATCTTTCCGTTTAATACTGATTTATGCCCCAGCGAATCATACAAGGTGATTTTATCAAAAATAAAAGCGTTGCTGTCGATCGTAACAACATCAGCAAAAGAATAAGGCACATTGAGATAATTGATTTTAAATTCAGTACGCATCATTTTTAATTGTCCTCTGATGTCGGGATGTTCGAGAGATCCCTTGATTTTTACATCACCTGAAGCCAAGCCGTTGACCCCTGTCATGAAATCTGAGACAAATGGTCCCAGCATCTTGAGATTCAGGTTCTTCAACGAAAGATCAAAATCAAAATGGGGATTTTTTTTATTTATAAAATAGCTGCCTTTGAGTGAAAATGGGATATTTGTTCCCACATTCCCGGTATAAATGATCTGTGATAACAAATCAAATTGAGAAGCTTCCGCGTCATATTTCACATTAAATATGGCGTCTCCAAGCAGTTCTTTGTTGAATTTAAACTTATTGACACGAAGATCAGCAAGTACTACGAGATTTGTGTATGGTTTTGCCAATTTGAAATGGCCGCTCAGAATTCCATCCACATCAACCTGATCACTTCCAAGCAATTGATCAACTTTTGAAATATCGACTTTATTAAAACCAACATCCAATGTGTCTCGTGCCGATACCGAAAGGTTTCCATTCACCTTCAGATATTGGTCACCTGAGTAAAAAGCCAGATCTGATATTTTGATCGCTGAAGTATCGATGCTGACAAAATTTTCCGGATCAACAGTCCAGTATTTTTCATTCAGGAAAACATTGAACTGTCTTATTTTCAATTCAATGACAGGGCTTTTTCGGAAACTGGCAAAGCCATCGAATTCACTTGGTCTGGAATAGGCTTTCCAACTTACCCTGTATTGAATGCTGTCGTGTCTGATGTTGGAGACAACCTGAAATGAGTCAACTTTAACCTCCAGAGAGTCCTTTTTACTGGCCTTTTTAAGGTAAACATGTGCAGACCCGGTCTTTATCGACAAATCATCGAACTTGTTTTCTGCATCCAGGTACCAATTCGTGAGCTCAATATTGTTAATATAAAGTGCAGGGGATTGCCCCTTCATTACGATTGTTCCTTTGTCTTCATTGTAATAACCATTGATGACGGAATTGGGCGCAATCTTCAAAAACGGGAGGAAAACATTGGTCAGTTCATCTGATTGTTTGAAGGACACTTCATAATTCATTTTCTGGTTTGACTGATGGAGACTCAAAGCCATCAGTGAGTCGTTCAGGTTGAATGAAGCCAGGTAATTCTGAATGAACGTACTCAGAGACGGGACCAGCGCTTTAAATGAAAAGTCGCCAGTTATATCGGCATCAACATAATCAGACTGGAGATGGTAGCTTTTTCCGGAGGCGGTATCTTGCCTGGTGAGCAACGAGAGAAGATCCATGGTAATCAGTTTGTTGCCTTCGGAATAAATGGTATTTTCAACCTTAATAGAGCCGTCGATGTTGTCGAGGTTGGTCCCTTTAAAATTAACCTTCATCCGGGTTACAAGGTTTTCAATTGAATCACGTTTCAACAGATTCAACGTAAACAACTGAGCATGATGGATTTGTACTGCAAAATCAAAATCCGGGATCGTGTCACTCAAGTCAATCAGTCCGATAAATGCCAGATTCAGGTTCGGGTCGTCAACATTGAGAATTCCATTGAATTTCTTATCAGCGAGGGAACCGGTGACATCGAGATTCTTGTAATTATATTGATTCAGAAAAACTGAATCAATGTGAACATTCATGGTAAGGTCGGCATCGTTAATGGTGAAACCTTTCCCATTAAGCTCAGCGCGAAGTGTAACCTTTCCAAGGTTATTGGCATTGTCGGTGAGTTTTCCGATGTCAAACGCCCCGATATTCAACTGCCCTTTGTACACAATCACTTTACTGTCCTTCTGTTTTTTCAACGACAGATCGGTTCCCAGACTTCCAATATTTGAATTCAAATGCGCCGTGGCAACAAAGTCATTGTAAAATCCGGTAAAGTTACCCTTCAGGTTTATCACTCCAACATTTGCCAGAATACCCGGCAACTCCAGATGGCGGAGATCGCCGGGGATCAGCAACGACTCAATATCCGTTTTATTGGTATTCAATTCCTTGACATTCAAATCAATAAATGTTTCTTCAACATCCGGTAATCCAAGGGCGCTGATGTTCCCCTGAAAAGTGGTGTTTTTCCCAAATGCCAGCTTCAGGTCGCGGGCTTTGAAATTACTCACCGTTCCTTTTATGTTGCCCGAAAATCGAATCTTGTCTTTCATGACTAACAGCTCAGGTGCGAAAAACCCGATATCCTGGAGGTCGAGATATGACGGTTCTATTTTTGCATGAATTGCAACATCTGTCAGAAAATCATTGTAGGCCCCCCAATGATCGTATAAAAAGTCGAATGTAAGCGATAAGTCAGAATGATCTGTGAGGATTTTCAGGTTGTGTGCCTTCAGAAATCTTGGGCCTACCCTGAAATCGCCACTCAGGTTATGCAGCACTATTCCGCTGCGTTCCCTGGCTGCAAGGTATTTTATTTTTGCACAGATGCTATCTCCTTCAAATGAAACATCTTTAATTTCCAGGTTAATTCCGGAAGCATCTATGTTGGAATAATCCATCCCTGCCAGTGCCGGTGGTTCATTTTTATCCTGTAAATGAAACCGGGTATCGGTAAGGTTAACCGATGATATGGATATGTGCCATGGCACAGAGGGCGTGGTATCTGTTTTCTTACCGGTGTCCTTCGATGCAAAATAATCAATGATAAATTGAAAATTCAACACACTATCGCCCCGATGGGTAAGCAACTGCACATTCCCCTTTTCAATAAAGACTTTGCTGATGTTGAGCTTACGCGTTTTGAACAACATAAAACCCGGTTTCACCCCCAGTTTATGGGCAGAAAAAACGATTTCTTTATGGCGATCGAGTATAGTGATATCCTCAATCATCAAACCATTTTTGAATGAAACATTAAACCCTCTGATCCGGATTTCAGTCTTCAGTTCTTTTGAGAAATAGTCGGCAGCCATGCGAGCAAGCAATGTTTGAACAGCATCGCTCCTGAAAACCAGGAATAAAGTCATCAGCAGTGAAATAATCACTGTGACAGTATAAAGCAGTATTTTTAATCCTGTTTTTATGGTATTTTTGCGATTACTTATGCAACACTATATTCTCGGTATTGAATCTTCATGCGACGACACCTCGGCAGCCATTATCAGGGATGAGGTCATCCTTTCGAATGTAACGGCTAACCAGGATGTTCATCGAAATTTCGGCGGGGTTGTTCCAGAACTTGCCTCGCGTGCACATCAGCAAAATATTATCCCGGTTATTGAAGCTGCCATACAAAAGGCAAATATAGGTAAAAATCAACTTTCTGCCGTTGCATTTACACAAGGACCCGGCCTGCTTGGTTCACTTTTGGTGGGAACCTCATTCGCCAAAGCGTTTTCGCTGGGATTAAACATTCCACTTATCGAAGTGGATCATCTGCAGGCCCATATTTTAAGCCATTTTATCAGAAACGCTGACCATACAAATCCTGTTCCTTCCTTCCCTTTTTTATGTCTGACTGTTTCAGGCGGACATACACAGTTCGTGCTGCTGCGTGATTACTTTGACATGGAAATAATCGGTCAGACCATTGATGATGCGGCGGGTGAAGCGTTTGACAAGTCGGCCAAAATCATGGGACTTCCCTACCCGGGTGGTCCGATGATAGATAAGCTGGCACAACTGGGCGATCCGAAACGGTTTAAATTCTCAAAGCCCAACATCCCGGGACTTGATTTCAGTTTCAGTGGGTTAAAAACCTCATTCCTTTATTTTTTACGTGATGAGTTAAAAAAGGACGCTGATTTTATCGAAAACAATAAGAACGATCTTTGTGCTTCCATCCAGTCAACCATTGTTGAGATGCTGATGTCAAAATTAACCCTGGCGATGGAGACTAAAAAGATGGATGTGGCCATCGCCGGTGGTGTGTCGGCCAATTCCGGGTTGCGCAAGGCGCTCAGTGATGCAAGAGACACCCTTGGATGGAACATCTTTATCCCGCCGTTGCAATACTCCACCGACAACGCCGCTATGATTGCCATTGCAGGCCATTTTAAATTTCTGAGAGGTGATTTCGGAAATCAGTCTGCGATTCCTTATGCCAGATCGGTGGGTTAGTTATCTCATGTTAGCCAGGTTTATACTTTCTTTATACTTTTCCGGCCAATCTTGGTAAGTATTTAATATTTACTGCTGTTATTTTGCCAGTTGAACCTAATGACAGGCAGGCAGCATGAATAGAAAACCATCACTCTCGATTTTTCAACGACTCCGACAGCTCTTTATAGGTAAAGCACGTGACCTCCGCGATGAGCAAATATTCCACAGGCTAACACTGGTAGCTTTTTTTGCATGGATCGGGTTGGGTTCTGACGGACTTTCAAGTTCATGCTATGGTCCGGATGAGGCTTACAGAACTCTGGGCAATTATCACAGCCTGGCTATTTTCGTTGCCATTGGGATTGTACTGACGATTTTAATCATCAGTACAAGTTATTCGCAGATCATCCGACTCTTTCCATCAGGTGGAGGAGGTTACCGTGTTGCCACCAAACTGCTTTCTCCCAAACTTGGGATGATTTCGGGGTGCTCGCTCCTGGTTGATTATGTTCTGACCATTGCCGTATCCGTAGCCAGTGGTACAGATGCAATATTCAGTCTCGTTCCGCAGGAATATCAATCATTTAAGATTATAGTTGCGACAGCCGGAATTACAATACTGATCGTTTTAAACCTTCGTGGGATCAAGGAATCTGTTTTTTCCCTCATGCCTGTGTTCATCCTGTTCGTAGTTACACATGCGGCGGCGATTCTTTTCGTTTTCTTCGGACATGCCAGGGAGGTTCCCACGGTATATAATGATGCTTTGGCCAATTATCACATGGCTAAACAATCGCTTGGGACGATGGGGGTGCTCGCACTCATTTTAAGGGCTTACAGCATGGGAGCCGGTACATATACCGGTTTGGAGGCTGTGAGCAATTCTATTCCCATTTTAAAAGATCCGAAAGTTAAAACAGGCCTTCTCACCATGCGATATATGGGAATATCCCTTGCCATAACAGTCTTCGGACTGCTACTTGCCTATTCCATATTCAAACTGGCCCCCGTTCCGGGTAAAACGATGAATGCTGTACTGCTGGAAGCGCTCACCGCCAAATGGGGAAGAAACATGGGGCTTGGATTCGTATTTATAACCCTGCTTTCAGAATCGGTCCTTTTATTCATTGCCGCTCAAACCGGTTTTCTCGATGGCCCCAGGGTCATTAGTTCCATGGCAAAAGATTCCTGGTTTCCCCGGAAATTCACGGTGCTTAGCGACCGCCTGGTTACCCAGAACGGAATCCTTTTCATGGGAATTCTCGCTTTGCTTGTGCTTTGGATCACGGGAGGCGCGGTGGTTATCCTTATTGTTCTTTACAGCATCAACGTATTTATCACTTTTGCCCTGTCGCAGTCGGGAATGGTTCGTCATTGGTGGCAGGTAAGAAAATCTGACAGGCACTGGTGGCACCGGTTCCTCGTCAACGGGGTTGGACTCATGATCACGCTGTTTATCCTGGCCTCGGTGGTTATTGCAAAATTCATGGCTGGTGGCTGGATCACAATCATCATTACTTCAACACTGATCCTGGCAGTATCGCTTATTCGACGACATTACAATTATGCAGACAAACTGGTGAGAAGACTCAATACGCAGATGTTCAACCGGGTTCAGGAAGTGTACCAGACAAAACCGGATTATTCTGTTCTTTCGGAGATTCATTCCATCGATAATAAAACAGCCGTTATTTGTGTGAGTGGATTCAATGGGTTGGGAATTTGTACTTTTCTAAAAGTACACAAAGATTTCAGTGAATACAAAAATATTGTGTTCCTGGGCGTGGGCATTGTCGATTCCGGGAACTTCCTTGGAAATACTGAGCTACTCGACCTGGAAATGAAACTGAAAAGTGAATTGGAAAAATATCAAAAACTAGCCAGGTACTACGGTCATTATGCGGAGATCAAATATTCCATTGGCACTGATGTTGCGGATGAGATTAAAGAGGAGGCAAAGACAATACAGAAACGGTTCCCGAACAGTGTTTTCTTCGTTGGCCAATTTTTACTTCCCAAAGCAACTGCCTTCCAGAGACTACTCCACAACCAGACCCAGTTTGCCATCCAAAACAGGCTCTCACACAAAGGCATGGTCTTGGTAATGATTCCGATCAGAAGTCATCTGCACATAGAAATGACGCGATGAGAACAATTGTTCGTACGATATTGCGTTTCAATCCATTTTACAAGCCGGTTGTTCCCGCGCAATTAACCATTTACCTGCTGGCAATAGTTTTCACAATCCTGTATATCCGTGACTATTTTCTGTGTACCTTTATCATCGAATATAAGGAGATTGCACTATCAGCATGGTGTTTTTTATTGCTGATGAATTTTCTCGAGGCCCTGATGGAAACATTCCATAAAAAGGATGAAAATGGGTAACCACGCCATGCGTTCCAGTCCGAAAGACTACTTTATTGCACTAACCGTCGTGATCCTCGTTGTGGCCTCCTGTTTCCCTGTAGCCACGTTGATCGGATATCAGGCTGTCGGGTTAATATTCCTGGTGGTCATTTCACTGCTTTCTCTGATACTGGGTCGTGGTGCTGTGTTTTTTGCGGCGCTGGTCTCCTCAGCCGTATGGAATTTTTTCTTTATTCCGCCTGTTTTTACCTTTCACATCCACAGGGCACATGATGTCATCTCACTCATTGCGAACCTGATGGTAGCGTTGGTAGGCGCTACCCTTATTACACGGATCAGAAAAAGTCAGTATGACCTTTTACGAAGCCGCGAACGATTGCAAGCCTTGAACACTTTTCTGGAATCACTTAACAATGCTACCTCTATAAAAGATGTTGTAAAGCGCACATGCGATAGTTTTCAACATCATTTCAAGAGTGATATCGTCATTTTTCTACAAGAAAAAGGTGGAAATTTACTTTCCCAACGAGCTTTTGGAAATGCAAATCTTTTCGGCGACAAAACCTATCTATCTGCTTCACAACAATTTCTGAAACCTAATGAACTATCTTCAGGCTTCTATCCGCTGAAAGACCCCCGTGGTATCTTTGGGGTAATCGGGATCCGGTTCGATGATGATATCCGTCCCAATGAGGAAACCCAATCACTCATGTACAGTTTTATTGCCTAGGTAACTTCTGCACTCGAACGCGAGATCAGCGTAGATCTTGCCAAAGTAAGGGAAATATCCCAGGAATCTGATAAGCTCTTCGATACAATTCTGAACAGCGTTTCGCATGAATTGCGCACGCCAATTGCGATCATTTCTGCAGCAGTTTCAAATTTACAGGACCCTGTCACCTCGGAACTTCCCGAAATCAGGGGACAGATAACCGGAGAACTCGAATCAGCCGCAAAGAGATTGAATTTCCTGGTCGAGAACATCCTCGACATGTCGCGAATCGAATCAGGGCGGATGAGGTTAAATTTTCAGGTTTGTGATCCGGATGATCTCGTTGGTATGGCTTTGCATACCCTTGAACATGAGCTGAAGGAACATACGCCTGAGGTAGTGGTAACAGGAGAAGTTTCGCCCATTAAGGGTGATGTCAGCCTCCTGGTCCAGGCACTTGTCAATGTGATCCACAACGCTGCTGTATATGCTCCTGCCGGGACACCGATCGTCATTACGATATATTCCGTTTCTCCACACAAAGTTGCCATCGCCGTGGCTGACCAGGGGCCGGGAGTTCCCGAAACAACACTGGCTAAACTATTTAACAAGTTTTACAGGGTGCCTGGTTCGAACAGTGGAGGCACCGGTCTTGGCCTTACCATCACCAAAGCTATCACTGAGGCACACAATGGCACCGTAAAGGCAATAAACCAGGCAGGCGGAGGGCTTTGCATCACCTTGGAATTTCCTGCCGAAGAAGCCAATGAAAAAGCGGAGCAGATACTCAAAAAGAATGGGCTAATCTAATAATCAAAGTACGAATATGGAGTTAAACAGGAACAAATACAAGGTTCTGATCATTGATGATGAACCTCAGATTCGCCGGCTTTTACGGATCACCCTGGAAGCAAATCAATTCAAGGTGATTGAGGCAGAAAACAGTCACGCAGGACTGCTCGAACTCTCCATGAACAAGCCCGATGTTGTATTGCTCGACCTGGGACTTCCTGACCAGCATGGACTTGTCACCTTAAAACAATTGCGTGAATGGTCAACTGTTCCTGTGATCGTTATTACTGTGCAGGATGATCCATGGATTAAAATTGATGCACTTGACCATGGAGCTGATGACTATGTAACCAAACCTTTCAATACCGGTGAATTGGTTGCGCGCATTCGTGTTGCAATACGCCACACACTGAAAACTGATGAATCGCCGGTTCTGGCCATCGGTGCTCTGTGGATCGACCGAAACGCACGAATCGTCAAAGTAAATGGTGAAGAGGTGAGGCTTACCGCCACAGAGTATAGTTTACTGGCTCTTTTCATGCGTAACAGCGGCAAGGTACTGACTCATTCACACATCTGCAGGGAGATATGGGGAAACCCGTATGCCGACAATTCCCAGGTTCTCAGAGTTCACATAGCACAACTACGGAAGAAAATCGAATCAAACCCATCGATCCCTGTAATACTCATTACAGAGCCTGCAGTAGGATACCGTCTGAGAATCGAAAATCCATGAGTAGTGATGGGCAAGTAGGCAGGCGAATCTGTCATTCGTCATTCGTCATTCGTCATTCCTAATGTCACTTTATCACTTTGTTCCCAGAATTTCGAACCTTTCATCATAAGCTGGATTGAAACTTTTCCTGATGCGGTTATAGTGATAATAATCCTCCATCTTTATCCCTTCAGGCAGGTGCTTTGCAATGTACTGATTCATAAAAAAGTCGTAAAGATATCCGGCATGTTTTTTCCCAAGGTAGGTGGCCATGTCATATACATCTTTGGTTTTGAGGGAGTCGATGGTATATTTATATCGCACCGTTCCTGAAAACGGATCATTGAAAAAGCGGCCGTCAAAGGTATCATAGGCAGTATTGGTGGCATAAAGCAGCGCTTTCCTTGAAGTTTCTGTACCGGCTTTACTCAGATCGAACCAGCAACTGAAGTCGACAGCATTCAAATTGAATTCCTTATAGTAAACTGTATCGAGAAAAGCATCTTCATCCTTCAGGGGATAATAATACTCATCCACCTGGATCTGGGCAACATTGAGGATGTAGGATTGTGGTTTCACCGCATTAAATGAATCGATGGAACTATTCAGGTACACGTTAAAACCTAGCAGTCGCAATTCTTCGATGAAACTGTTCATATAGTTTTCGAGCAACGTGCTGTCATTGATAAACTGAATGTAGCTGCTTTGGGTCCAAAGCGCTGAATCCTGCTGTGCTTGCGACAGAGAATCAAATCTCTCGATCGCCTCACCTTTGTGATTGTACTTAAAAACGATTGCAGGCGGGTTAACCAGCAACGTAATCATGTGTTGCGACTGGATAAATGTGTTGGCGACTTTACGTTCGGGCAAACAGGATTGCAGACTTACAAGGCCCGCAAGGATCAACAATCCTGATAAAAACGTGTATCTGTTAAAATTCACCACAGGATGGGTTTCTTTGAGAAATTGATAACTGAAAAAAATCAAATTTATTATTCCCTCACCGGTAAACTCTTTTCTCCAGCAAGCATTTGTTTACCAAATTTTCTGCCATACTCAATGCATCGATCCTTCACTTCACTGTGCGGGGTGAATTTGATCATCAAACCTTCATCTATTACCCTGAGCTTTAGATTGCTCATGGCCGAGGTCATGATTTTGGCGCCTTCACCGCTCCATCCGTAGGATCCAAATGCCGCAGCCAGTTTATTACGATCGCGGATGGGATTGATCAGGGCAAACACCTGATAAATCGGTAACAGAATGTTCTGACTAAACGTAGGGCAGCCTAAAACGATGGCGGATGCCTGGGTTATTTTTTGTTCGATGGTGCCGGCATCCATCTTTTCGATATCGCAAAGGTCAACATCAAAGTCGCCTGCCTCCTTTATTCCCTGTGCTATCATCCCGGCAATGATCCCTGTATTCTGGTATGCAGATACATAGCCCAAAAAAACGCGGTTCGGTTTCTGTCCGTTCAGCGCTTCACGTGCATATTGCTCAGAAAGATCTACATATTTTTTCCAGTTCTTGCGTAAAACAGCGCCATGACCCGGAAGTATGGCTGCAATTTCGAGTGGTCTGATGCGTTCGATGGCCTGCAACATAAATTTGCTGTAGGGTTTCATGATTACATCATAATAATAGCGGAAAGCATCGTCAAAATCACCAACAACATCATCGAAGACCCCGGCATTGCAATAATGCTCACCAAAGATATCGCAGGTAAACAACAATTTTTCTTCCTGCAGATAGGTCATGATTGAATCGGGCCAGTGCAAATTAGCCGCCGCCACAAACTGCAGGGTTTTATTTCCCAGGCTTAGTGTCTGTCCATCCTTGACAATCAGATGTGGAATTTCGTAGCCAATCAGATCTTTCAGATAGCGGATGGCATTGCCGCTGCCAACAACCCTGGCTTTCGGAGCAATTTCAAGCAATCGAGCCAAACAACCTGAGTGATCCGGTTCTGTGTGGTTTAAAACAATGTATTCGATTTCAGCAGGGTTAACCAAAGAGATAAGTTTAGCCAGGTAGATATCCCAGAATTTCTCCTTTACGGTTTCAACGACTGTCTTTTTTGTGGCATCAATAAAATAGGAATTGTAGGAAGTGCCATGCTTGGTCTCCATCACAACATCAAAGGTTACGATATCGTGATCGAGAACTCCGATCCAACTAACATCCCGGGTAATTTGTAATACTTTGTTTTCGGTCATTGTAAAAATACGCTTTTGGTAATGGTCATCCATTTACTTTTGGCGGAACGTTTATGAGCAACCAGTATAGCCCTGTTGTCCCAATCGCATGGATGAATGAATCAAAATCAACAGGTTTTACCACATAACTGTTCGCTCCCAGTGCATATGCCTCCTGAATATCAGGATCCTCCTTCGAAGATGTAATAATAACAATGGGAAGCATTTTAGTTAATTCATTGGCTTTAACTGCTTTAAGAACTTCCAATCCACTGATTTTCGGTAATTTCAGATCCAGAAAAATAACTTTAAGTGTTTTCGATTTGTCACGTTCAGCAAATTGTCCATGGCTAAAAATAAAATCGAGCGCTTCTTCTCCATTCTCTGCAACAAAGATGTGGTTTGCCAGATTGCTTTTCTTCAATGCCCTGATAGTCAACTCGGCATCACTAGGATTATCTTCAACAATGAGGATATCTACAGGATCAAATGGTTTCATTTTTTTTTATTTGTAAATCCTTCTGCGTAATCATACCTTGTTCCCCGGTTTTCAAAGGTAACGAAAAATAGAATGACGCACCCTGACCAACTGTTCCTTTGGCCCAAACTTTTCCCCCATGCCTGTGAATGATGCGTTGAACAATGGCAAGCCCGATACCTGTTCCATCAAACTCTTTCACACTGTGAAGTCGTTGAAAAGCTCCGAAAAGTTTATCAACATACTTCATATCGAACCCGGCGCCGTTGTCGCTGACGCAAAACACCACCATATCGCCTTGTTTTTCCGACGAAAGTGAAACTTTTGCCATTTCACGCTGGGACGTAAATTTGACAGCATTGCCTAAAAGGTTCACCAGCACCTGCCTCACCAGTATATGGTCGCCGAATGCAGGATGAACATTTATCATCTCAAATTCAGTTCTCTTTTTTTCTTCGGCACTGGTAATTTCTCCATACACGATTTTGGAAAGGTTTGCCATGTTTATCCTGTCAATCTGCATGTCGGTGCGGTTAAGCCGGGATAATGAGAGCAGGTCGTCGATGAGCTGCCCCATGCGGACTGCATTTTCCTTGATGACTGCACATACCCGCCTCCCTTCTTCATCAAACATTGGAAGATAATCTTCAAACAGGATGCGGGTAAAACCGTCAATGGCCCTCAAAGGTGCACGTAAATCGTGAGACACGGAATAGGAAAACGCCTCCAATTCCTTGTTTGAGGCTTCCAGCCGCTGGTTTGATGCCTCCAGCTGGGCAGTGCGATCCAGTACCCGTTGTTCGAGTTCACTGTTTAATTTTTTTAATGCCTCTTCCGCGATTCTGCGGCCTGAAATATCCTCGATGTAACCCTCCAGATATAGGACTTCTCCCTGATCATTGTATATTCCGCGCCCGCGTTCCCACACCCATTTTTTCTCCCCGGTTGAGGTTATGATCGGGTATTCACCTTCATACATGTCACCATTGGCAAGTGCAACCTGCCACTCATTCCAAACAATCTCCCTGTATTCTTCTATAATAATGTCATTAAACAATACTTTATGATTGTCGATGAAATCTTCACTGGTGTAACCTGTTAAGGATTGACTCCCGTCACTGACAAACAACATGGACCAGGCGCGGTCGTTCATGCAGCGATATACCATACCGGGAAGGTTGCTGACAAGCGTTGACAACTGACGTTCGCTTTGTGCCAGTTGTTTTGACATTTCACGTTCACTGGTGATATCCTGAGCACTTCCCACTGTACCGATCATTTTCCCTTTGGTGTCATACAATGGTGATTTTCTGACATCCAGAAAAATGAACTGTCCTTTAATGTTGCCGTATTCATCAAATTGTTCCGGTTTTCCTGAATCCATCACAACCTGATCAGAATCAATACAAAGTTCACCGAAAGTGTGCCACACAGGATCGTTGGTGTGCAATTCACGCTGACGTGAAGCAAAATACAGGTCGCCTTTTCCGATTGGTTCTTCCGTATCAGTTGCAAGCAGTAAATTATCGCAAACAGACTTGTTTGTAAAAATGAATTTCTTTTCCAGATCTTTGGCCCATAGCATGTCGGTCATATTGTCGCTGATGGAGCGAAACATGATTGACAAATCCATGAATTTCTGCTGACTTTCCTTTAACGTTTCCTCAGATCGCTTTCGCTGATCAACCTCAGCCTTCAGGTCTTCCATCAGGTTTAAAGTTGCCAGTTTGGTCATTTCGAGGTCATGATATGATTTTTTCAGTTCAAGGTCAGTCCTTTTAAAGTCATCCAGTTGTACCTGAAGCCTTTTGGTTCTTTCCTCAAATGTCAATTCCAGCTTTTTCCTTTCCTGGGTCACCTGAACCTCTGATTGTTTTATTCTGCGCATTGTTGAAACAATCGCTATTAACTCATTTTCGTTCAGTGGAATGGAGAGAAACGCATCAGCTCCTGCATGCAACGCGTTGCTTCGGTTTGATGTATCTGGTTTTTCTGTGGTTAAAATAATGACGGAAACTTTTTGCAAAAGTGTATCTTCCCTCAACAACCGGCATGTATCAAAACCATCCATATCAGGCAACTCAAGATCAATCAGAATCAAGTCAGGTTCTGTAGACCGTGCTTGTTGAATTCCTGTTTTACCCGAGCGTGATGAACTAAAAACAACATCAGGGAAGGATGTGGTGAGCAGCGTATTAAGAACCACAAAGTTATCAGAGTTGTCGCTAATTGAAAGGATTTTAATCATAGATTGTTGGGTTGATATATTGCTGCAATTTGGTCACGTTACAAAGTTACAAGATTTTTTTTTTATCAATCTATTATATTAACAATGGATATACCAATAATTCCCCAACCCTCAATCCTTTCCCAAAAAGGAAAGTACTCCCCTTCCCTTTTTGGGAAAGGGGCTGGCGAAAGGGACTCTCTTTTTATTTCCTTATAAAAACATTTCCCAAAGGATATAACTTCCGGAACTTTCCAAATTTCTCAACAATCAATCTTTCTGATTCTCCAACAAGCAAATAACCATTTTGTGCCAGTGACCTGTGAAGTTTTTCAAGGATCTTTTGTTGAATCTCCTGCTGATAATATATCATCAGATTGCAGCAGCTCACCAGATCGAAATCAGCAAAGATCGCTGCGGGTGGTGAATTATAACAGGGATCAATGATATCGCCTTCCGAAAAATACACTTGGTTTTTTATATGGTTCTTCACTGAATATTGTGTTTGATTCAGCACAAAAAACCGGTCGAGGAATGAAAGTTTTACATTTTGCATGGCTTGCTCACCATAGGTTCCCTCACGTGCCTTGTCGAGTGCAGCGCTTGAAATGTCGGTACCAAACACCATCACAGGAATCTCGCACTGCCTGTCGCTGATCACTTTATCGGCCAGCATGGCGAATGAATACGGTTCAGGGCCTTCTGCACAACCAACCGACCACATCCTGAACGAGCGGGAGTTGTATTTTTCTTTAGATTGTATCAGTTCAGGCAATATGCAACACTCAAATAGTGAGGTATCCAATAGGTTTCTGAAGAATAAGGAATAGTTAATATGAAGGGAATTGGTCAATTTTTTCAACTCATCGTTATCCTGGGCAATAAAATCCAGGTAAGAGTTCAAACCAGGTAACCCTGTTTCCTTTACTCTTATTCCCAATGCATTCCTCAGAAAAGAAGTGGCATAAACAGAAAAATCTTGTCCATATTGAAACTGCAATTTTTCAATGATTTGCTGAGTAGTCATTAATAATTATAATTCATGAACGGTGTATTTTTCGGGTTTGTTCAACTTTAACAGCAATTCATTGATCTCTTTTTTCAGTTCGATCATCTTCAACTCCCGGCCGATCATGAGGCTGTTAAAGCTTTCGAGTTCCCGAGCTTTCTGCTTCAACGATTCTTCAGCCTGTTTACCTTCGGTGATGTCGCGCGTAACCCCGTGAATTCCAAGCAAAGCGCCATTTGGACCAAAAAGAGGTGTCATGAGCAATTCACCCCATTTGGTACCCCCATTTTTGCAGTTATATTCCAGCCTTTGCGTATTAATGTATCCGTGCAATGATTCCGGTTGTGCAATGAGTCGGGGCAGTTCATTCCCGAACTGTCGTTTGACGACCTCCACCGAGTCGGGAGCAAACCGATTTTCTATGGTTTGCTGCAAATACTCATTTACACTGAACCCGGTGAATTGCTCAATTGAAGGCGAAACGAAGGTACTTTTTCCATATAAATCCATCAGCCAAACCACATCTGCCATTTTATCAGTAATGAGTTTATACAGTTCCTGACTTTCCCTGAGTAGTTGCTCTGCCAGTTTGCGTTCCGAAATCTCCTTTTCCAGCCTCAGATTATATTGACGCTGCAATATCAGTTTATAAATTCCAAAGATGATAGCACTAATCACTATTAAAACGATCAGGATAAACCACCATGTCCGGAAAACCGGTGTTTTAATGGTAATGAATCCTGAACAGGCAATTTCCGACCAGTCGCCGGAAGCATTTCTTGCCTGAACTATGAATCGGTATTTACCAGGTTTCAGTCCGGAAAACTTAATTTTATCCAGGTTCGGCTGATTTGCAACTTGCCAATCATGATCAAATCCTTCAAGTTTGTAACGATAAGAAATTAATTCTTCATTCACAAAGGAGATGCCTCTGAAATGGAAAACCAATGTATTATCATTAAATCCGATGAAGATATTATCAATAAATGAATGATGGTTTCCTTTCGTATCTTCGATATTCAGCAATTTAATCACGGGTATCTTGGTGTTAAACCCTGAGAATCCTTTCATAAAACTGGAAAGGCCCATATCTGTTCCAATCCATACACCCCCATGTGAATCAACCATTCCTGCTGAGCGGTTTGTCTCCCTTCCGGCCAACCCATTTTTTATTGACAATGTTTCAATCCTGGTTTTTCCATCCCATTTTATTACGCCATTGTTCGATCCGATCCAATAATTCTGATCGGTATCCTGAAAAATAAAATAGACCGGGCTGTCAATGCTGATCCCGTTTTGGCGAAACTTCCGGATTGCACCATTGTTCATGAAATAAAGTCCTTCCGACGTACCAAAATATTCAATACCTGACCTGCTTTTAAAATAGGTAAAAAAGCCTATCATTCTGTCTTCCCCGTCAAACGGTATTTTACGCACCTTATTTTCAGAAACGACATAGGCCCCATACAACCCTACTCCGATAATTTCATCCTTCCCGGCAGAAAATATTTTCCTGAAAGGGGAACTAATCCGATCGTTGTGTTCATATGGAATTAACCGATCGTTTTTCAGATAGAATAACTCCTGGGATGAACTCATCCAAATTCGCCCGTGGAGATCCTGGTGTATCGAAACGGCCAGTGAATTTGAATCCATCGGATACCATTTGAATTTCCCATCTTTCATCATCTTTCCAAATCCAAGCCGGCTGGCGGCAATCCACACATTTCCCTGCTTATCCTGGATGATATCCATCACCCTGGCCTGAATGTCATCGGAGACTGAAAAAGGAAACCTTGTGAATTTTTGACCATCAAATACCGTGATTCCCTTGTTGTGCCCGAATACAAATCCGCCATTAGCCAGTTCTAAGATGGCAGTCACCTCATTTTCTAGCAATCCGTGGTTTTGAAAATAATTCAAACCCATCAGATTATTAATTTTATCAACACCACGGGAATCCAAAAACCATAAATTATCCTCCCTGTCAATGAAAAGGCCAGCTGCTCCATTTGATGAAAAGCCATTTTTGACCAGAAGCGGGAATGCTTTGCTTCCGGTTGATCTGATAAAATATTTTCCGAAGTTATTTCCAAAGTAAACATTGCCATGGTTATCAAAATTCAAAAAGGCTTTCCCAAGGGTATTTGTTTCGGGAAGGCTAAAATTATCCGCGAAAATATTCAGCTTCCCATGAATGAGATACATCAAACGGTGGGAAGTTAACATCCATAGTTTTTCATCGGTTCTACCCTGCCCTTCAACATACATTGCAAGAATTGGATCTCCCGCTGACAGATAATATTCTTTGATCCCCCATCCATTTTTATCCTGATCCAATATCCATATTCCGGTTTTTGTCAGAACAAGAAAGTTTCCATCTTTTGAAATCACGGAGAATATCTGATTTTTTAAAGGATCTTTTGAAACATCAACATGAATCCATCGGCCATCCTGCAAAATATCAAGTCCGGAAAAATGACCAATACATATCACTGTTTGTCTGTTTCGGGTGCATAAATCAAATGCAGAAACTTCAATTTTCGGATTTTTGGAGGGAGGATTGATTTTTTTCCAGCTGCCATGATGGAAACAAACGAGTGTATCACATATGCTATATGGGATTCCCCATAAAACTCCGGCCTGATCAAATTTCACTTTACGATAAGAATGCCGGGGCAGACCATTATTCGCATCAAAATTTGTAAAACGAAATCCATCATAGGAAGAAATACCGTTAAAGGTAGCAAACCACATGACTCCATTGCTATCCTGACAGGCATCGTTGACAATTCTGGTTGGCAAACCATTTTCAATGGTGTACGACTTGGTAAAGTATTGTTGAGGGAATCCAACTTGCTCAAATATACAGCAAGAGACAATGGCGAAAATAATCCGCAGGTTATTCATGGATCATGTATTTTTCAGGATGTCCCGATTTAATAAGCAATTCATTGATCTCTTTCTTCAATTCAATCATCTTCAATTCTCTTCCAATCATCAGGTTATTAAACCGTTCCAACTCTCTAGCCTTATGCTGAAGGGCGTTTTGAGCATGAATGCGTTCGGTAACATCCCGGCCAACTACCACCAATCCTTTCCGTGCTCCTTTTTCATCAAAGGCAGGAACCTTGATTATGTCAAATACTTTTGAAGGTCCGTTGGGGCATGGGATAGTTTCATCTGCTCTTAAGGCAGCTTTGTGGACCCAGGCTTTTTCATCTGATTCCTCACAGCCAAGAAAAGCTTCCTTGTAAAAACCACTTTCGAGGGCAAGTTCTGAATCTTTTTTACCCTTGTAATCTATTCCCTGAAGTTCGAATAATTTAAGGTCAAAATCATTGGCTTCCAGCCACCTGCCTTCTCCATCCTTGAAACAAACTATATCGGGCATGGCATTGATGAGGGTCCGCAACCGATCCTCGCTCTCTCTAAGTTCCTGCTCCGTTTGTCTTTTGGCAGTGATATCGTGAAACATCACCACTCCGGCAGTGATGACCCCTTCAGTGTTTCTTACGGGAGCTGCATTGACAGAAACAAAATGTTCGACGCCATTCGCAGCTTGGATGATAAACTCTTCATTTTCTGCAATTTCACCGTATTGTATTGCCCGTGTCAGGGGAAGTTGGTCTAAAGATAAGAGTGTTCCATCGGGCCTGAAAGTTGTCCACGACCGTGAAACGCCATGCAATCCGTAATCTGTATCACCTTCCGACTCACCTTGCAGGATGGCGATTGCCTTTGAGTTGGCGATTCGGATCTTCACATCGGGGGCATCGGCGATGAGGATACCCGAAGGCGACTGTTGTACAGCGGTTTCAAGAATCATTATAGCATCCTGGCGTTCCTCCTCCTGCGAAAGGGCGCTGGCAAGAATCCCAATAAGGTCGATTTCTTCAGGTGTAAATTCACGTGAAACCAAATCAACCACAGCCAAAGAGCCGATGGCTTTGCCTCTTCGCTTTACGGGGGCGCCGATGTATGACCGAAATCCAAACCGGACAACATTCGGGTCTGACTTCACATAGGATGTCGTAGAAAGATCACCCAATACAACTGGTTTGTCCTGGCCTTTGATGGTTGCTTCATAACAAATGTGTCCTTCAGGTGAATCCCTGCGCTCCATTTCCGACGGCAGATTGTGACCAGCCCACACCACCAGGGAACAGTCGGTGTCGTCAAGCTTGTTATACAAAGATGCGGCCCCTCCGATTACATCGCAGGCACAGGCTACGATTGTGTCAATATTCTTTGTTGTATCGGATCCCATATTCTGGAAGAGGTCCGCCACAGACCTGAACTTTGCCTGCATCCGCTTGGTTTCGGTAATATCATTGGCTACCCCCATCACAGCGATTGGCTTTCCGTTGTCATCCAGTATCACAGAGGTAGCAACGCTAACCGGAAAATCCGTGCCATCTTTCCTGCGGTTCATGAGTTCACCCCGCCAGCCCCCCTTGAGTGTTTCGGCAAAAATAACCGACACTTTTTCTGGATCATTATAGTCGGACCGAACGACATTGATCGGTTTTCCACGGAGTTCTTCGATACTGTATCCAAAGGTTTGGCTAAATGATTCATTGACGAAGATAATGTTGTCATTCAGGTCCGAAATACAAACACAATTGCCGATACTTTTAAGGGCGAGGGCAAGCATGCTTTTATCAGGTTCAAGGGAGTTCATGGTTCAGCTGATTTTTTTAATGAATAACATATTTTTCTTCCTCCCCCATGTTGATGAGCAATGCATTGATCTCTTTTTTCAGCTCAACCATTTTCAGCTCCCGGCCAATCATCAGACTGTTAAACTGCTTGAGTTCCCGGGTGTTCTCCCTGAGTTCCTCCTCGGCACGTTTGCGGTCGGTAATATCGATGGATATTCCGCCCAGCAATGGTTCTTTACCCTGACGCGGGATGATGAATTTTTGAGTTTCATAAAAGTGCATCACACCTTTGAGATCAGGACGGTTTTCTTCTACTTTCACATAACCTGATTCCATGGCATGATGATCGTCGGCCAGTAGTTTTTCGCCGAATCCTCCCGGAAAAAATTCCGGGGGCGTTAA
Source organism: Bacteroidota bacterium (assembly GCA_037139855.1). Taxonomy (GTDB): domain Bacteria; phylum Bacteroidota; class Bacteroidia; order Bacteroidales; family FEN-979; genus CAIVAT01. The sequence goes on along the minus strand of JBAXFM010000003.1, from coordinate 3,366 downwards.
ACCAATCCATGCAGAAGCTCCAAGCATTTCATCTATTTTCTTATTGACATAAATTGACTTGAAATTACTATCCTTGATGAAAACAAAAGCGGGTAAGTGGTCCATAAAAAGTGTAAACCTGTTTTCGCTTTCCAGCAAAGCCGCTTCAGCTATTTTCCGACCGGCGCTGTTTTCATGATCTTTCAATATTTTCCCTATAAGGACCGTTGCAAGCGGGTAAATTCCCAGAATGGTAATGGTCAGGGTTTTAAATGTGATCAAACGCATCGGTGAGGGAATGGCAAACACAAGCAGCACCATCACAATATGCACAATCAAGCCAAGGCCGTAAAGAAACCATGTATTAGACTGTTTTCCTGTTACTTTCTTAACGTAATAAAAAAACACCCCGATCAACGTCGAAGAAATAATCACGGATACACCCATGTAAACTCCTACGCCTCCGGCATATAACCGATATGCCAATGCAATCGCCGCAGAAATCACACCAGCCACCGGACCAAAGAAAAGCCCGCAGAGGCTGAGTACCACACTCCGGCCATCAAAGAAAATCCCCGGTGCAAGGACGAATGGGTCCAGCATCCCAACCAATGCAACCATGCCAAACAGCAAGCCCTGAAAAACAACACCAGTAGTTGAATTGCGTTTATAACGGTTATCAATAAAACCAGAAAAAACACTGACTGAAACGAGAACTGCAAGGTTAAAAATTAATGCGACAACAATCATTTTATATCTTGATTAAAATGTATTACATAACGGTCATCTTCCCCGAGTCTGTTGGCCAGTATGTTAATTTCCTTCTTCAATTCTATCATTTTCACCTCCCGGTCAACCATCATACGGTTAAACCATTCCAGTTCCCCTATTTTCTTTTTAAGCGCTTCATTTGTTTGCTTCCAATCGGTAATATCACGTGCGATGGCTGTAATTTCATCAGGTCCATTTGACACCATCCTTGCTTCAAAATGGCGGATGCCCTTCCCTGGCAATGGTAATTCATATTCAAAAACCTCCATATTTCCATGCTCCAGGGTTAAATAGATCTTTGCCTCAATCAGATCGGCAAAATCAGGTGGAGAAAGATCCCTGTTGTTCTTCCCAATTATTGAATCTGTCTGATAGTATAAGTCCTCCCTTGGAGCCTTTACATCAAGGTATGTTCCGTCACGGTCCATGCGAAAAATCAAGTCCGGAATAGCATTCAGTAAGGCCCGTGCATATTGTTCACTTTTATTTAACGCTTCTTCAAAACGTTTACTAACAATGTATTCCCAGGCCATGTTGGTCAATTGACTTACAATTTCGATGTCATTCTCATCGTAGTCGGTTAGTTTGTTGCCAACTCCCATCACTGCAACAACCTTCTCGCCACGGATGACGGGAATGGTAAGTTCTCTGATAATCGTGGCATGACCTTCCGGTACTCCTTTTCGGTGCGGGAGACTGGCAAAATCGTTGTGGATCACCGGACGCCGTTCATGGATACAATCAACCCATACCCCGGCCTGAAGCACTGAATAGTGTTTTTCAATTCCTTCTGTAGTACACAGGAAATTCAATGTGTTGGTCGACCAGGCCTGCATGGAAACGGTCATTTCATCTTCATCCAGAAAATGAAAAAAACCAATCTGGCTTCCCGTAAGCGATTCAACTTTATCTATTGTACGGGTAAGGAGTTCACTGGTAGAATGATTCAAAGAGAAGTCAGCAAGGGCAAGATTTTCCGCCATCAGTTGTTCCTTTTTCTGATGAGCGCCGATATCTCTTGCCACATGGATGCTTCCGGTCAGCCTTCCCTCATTATCGAACAAAGGTGTTGTAGATATGTCGTAAACTCCACCCAAACGAGATTCAACAGCTTCGCTGTGTTCTTCATTCTCACTCAGCAACAACCTTGAATGTGGACAAAAATCGGGCGGCTCATGCGTACCATGCATCACCTCAAAGCAGTGGCAGCCTGCAACAGTTTCGGATGAGCATCGCAGTTTTTCGGCCATCGCCTTGTTTGCTTTTACGATGCGATGATCTTTGTCGATGATGGCAATCAGGTCGGGAATAGCATCAAAAGCCTTTTCCCAGGTTAATCTTTCATCGTTTACAATAAATTCACTCGATTTATTCATCTTACAAATGAAGGTTAAACTGAAACAGTATTGATCAAATCCCGCATCAGCAGTGAAGGCGGAAAATTACAATCACCTCCCATCCAAGTATATGAATGAGAGGTGAAAGGTAATAAAATAAATAATCAAAATGCAACACTGAAGAATAAAAATCCAAAGGGCCCTCCCTCCCTTACAAAGGCAATTCCATCTGACCTGCCGACTCAGGCTCACCGGTCTCACCGGATGGATCGGCAGCGCCTTCTGTTTTCTTTTTCCTGGGAGGTTTTCTGGGTGTTAAAACAGGAGCAGGGGGTTCCTGGTTTCGGGGAATATCGTCCTCTGTTAGCAAATTCATGGGCAACATGCCGGGTTTCAACAATGGAATCCCGATCAATGGCATTGGTTCTGGGGTACTCCCCTGATCTGCCGGAGGTGTACTTTCAACCTGTATTTCTGCTTTGTCTTCCACCGCATCAACCCTGAAAGGGAAAGGTGCAGATATTTCATCGGCCAGGGTTTCATCCGGTGCAGCAGGTTCCTCAATGGTGATGGATTCCAGCCAATTGACCTTCTTCACCGTGTGGGCAGACAGCCTTTTGCCCTTGGCCTTATATCCCTTAACGCCGATATATTCATGGGCCACGATCTCCTCCTGCTCAGTACCCTTTGTTTTCAACTTCATATCGAAATACATTTCCAGTTTTGGATAAGGATCGGCAGAAAAAAGGATAAGTTTATCGGGATCTTCAACAAATTCAACTTTTTTATCGGTTAGTTCGGCCTTGAATCGTTTGATGTAATAATGCTTCGTTTCATGTTCCTGGTAAACAGCCGTATAAACCTTTTCCGGATTGTATTTTTCGAGCAGGATCATGTCTTCATCGAAATGGGTTGAAAGGTCGAACGAGGTGAGGCGATATTGTCCCGATTGCATCAGAATGATTATACGGTCGGCGCCAGAGAATGCGCCAAGCAGCACGCCACGTTCATCGGTATTGAGACGTTGCACGGTTTCATCATACCAGATATTCAAAGAACCAAGCGTGGAAATTCCCTCCTGCCGCTGCTCAATTTTTCTGACTGCAAATTTGGTCAGCGTATTGCCCATTGAACTGCGGCCCTTGATGGCGATTTCTGCAAAATTGAAATCAAAAGAAGTTTTTTTCAGCCTGGGCTTGGGTTTTAATTCAACCCGGATCCCTTCGGCCTCTCCATTGGGATTGGCAGTAAAATAGAGTACTTTTGAACCCGGTGTTCC
>JBAXFM010000002.1:0-52213 GCA_037139855.1 Bacteroidota bacterium | reverse complement strand
TCAATATTCAATATTCTTAGTTCTTCTTCACGTACTCATACGCCCCCATCGCCGGTGTACTTCCCCGGTCAACGCCATTTATATCAAAAGGAATTAATAGGTCTCTTCCGGCTTTGATGGCAGGGGAGATACTGTCGATCCGGTAATCCAGTTTAGCCACCTCCACAAACTTAGGGTCCTTGTTCACCATGCAGTTGATGAATCGGAGCGGATCTGTTGTCTTTACCTTTGTTTTCAGGATGGCATGGTCAAATGAATATTCAAACATGATGGCCGGAACCGAATCAAGTTCGATCTCTTCATCATTCGAACCGTAAATAATGGCGTTTCCAAAATATGCTTTCGTGAGGGGGTTGAAAATTTTAGTGCCAAGGGTGTCATAACTGTAGTTGCTCATGTAAACCGAAGCCGCATGGCGAACAGCGGCACTCCAATAGTTTCCGACCGTAAGTTGCCTGAAATCGTAAGTCCCGCCATAGTTTAAAGCCAGACAGTTTCCGCCGCAATCACCAATCACACAATTTATCGCCGTGATGGAGGTGCCATAGGCGTAAATTCCGACCGACGACATGTTTTGAATAATGGAATTATTGATGTTGAGCATGGGAGCGGTAGCGCTTCCCATCGAATCGACCGAAAGTCCGAAACTTCCGTTTTTTATGATTGAGTAGTTTAAATCATGGTCTTTACTCCCTTTTTCAAGATATATTCCGCCCCATTGCCCGGGAAGGTCTTTGTAAAAAGGATCCATCCGGTCACCCTGTATCCGCACCGGGTGGTCAAGGGTACCGGCAATTTTCAAGGTAGATAAATACGAAACAGCGAGGTAGGCATCCTTGTGAAAATATACCCGGGTGCCGGGCATGATGGTCAGCGATGAATTGGTGTCAACCCTGAGTGATTCGTAAATAACATGGGCCTTCAGGCTGTCCCAGATGATGTTGCCGGTAATTTCACCCTTCCTGTAAAAAATGGCTTCTCTTCCCCAGGCCACCAGTTTTACCTGCTGGGAGCTGCCATTGGTGATAAATTGGAGTGAATCGCTCACCACATAAGGGGTACTTTGATTGTGCGGATCAATGGTTACTTTGACAAAAATATACAGGCTGTCGTCCGCGGCAATTTCAACATCTGAGGCACTGGTTACCGGAGTGCCGTTCACGTTGATGCGGTAACTGGAAGCCTGCCCGCCCGACAAACGAATGCTTGAAATGCTGACTTTGTTTTTATTCCGGTTATAAACCAGCAACCGCTGGGTAATGGAACCCACTGTTGGGAAAACGGTATCAAAAAACACTGTGTCAGTCGAAAATGCAAGCTGCAGTCCCGGACTGGTATCAATGTTATCCTTTTTCCGGCAGGAGAAAAAAAGGAGAGCTATCAACCCTGACAGGAAGCAAAAAAACAACAGCTTTGAAAATCGCATGATCACAGTAATTTAGGGGGGCAAAATTAAACAATTATTAACTTTTCATGAGATTAACGATAAAAGCCGAGAAAATTGTACCTTTGCAGCCTCAATTTTTTTAAATCTATATTTGGAAAATTGTCAGGAAAACCAAGCGAAATGAGTTATATCAATTTTGACAAAAGCCAGCTGGTAAACCTTGAGTACTCTCTGAACCGTGAACTTTTGCGGTCGAACAGAGCCGGGTCTTATGCAAATTCTACCATTATTAATTGCAATACCCGACGATATCATGGTCTACTTGTAACCCCGCAACCCGGTATTGATTACGAAAATCACGTGTTGTTATCTTCGTTGGACGAAACAGTCATCCAGATGGATTCTGAATTCAACCTGGGTATCCATAAATATCCCGGGGGAATATACAACCCCAAGGGACATAAATATCTGAGGGATTTTTCCACCGAACCTTATCCGAAGATGACCTACCGGGTTGGTGGCGTTATCCTGACCAAGGAGATGGTTTTTACCACCCGCGAGGACCGCATGATCATCAAATACACCCTGGTGGATGCACATTCTCCTACAAAACTCCGGCTGAAGCCGTTTCTTGCTTTTCGAAATATCCATACGTTGAGCAAGGAGAATATTTTTGCCGATAAAAAGTATGAGAAAGTACCCGATGGCATCAAAGTGAGGATGTACCAGGGTTATACCGATCTTTTCATGCAAATTTCCAAAGAAAACGAATATACCCATGTTCCCGACTGGTACCGAAGTATTGAATATCAGGAGGAGATGGACAGGGGATACGAATTTCAGGAGGATCTGTACGTTCCGGGATTTTTTGAATTTGATCTTGCAAAAGGGGAGAGTGTTTTCTTTGCGGCAGGAACCAAAGAATTAGCCCCTTCTTCAATGAAGCGTACCTTCAATGCCGAACTGGAGAAACGCATTCCAAGGAATAATTTTGTCAATTGTCTTACCAATGCAGCCCAGCAGTTTATCATTAAAAAGGAGAAAGGTTCCGAAGTACTTGCAGGGTTTCCCTGGTTTGGACGGTCGGGACTGAGTACCTTCGTTTCGTTGCCCGGCCTTACCCTGGTGAATGGTGACACTGCTACCTGTAAAGCGGTGATTGACACCATGGTTTCGGAAATGAAGGGGCCGCTGTTCCCGCTGTTTGGAAGCGGCAGCAACGCTGTTTACAACTCTGCGGATACCGCTCTGTGGTTTTTCTGGGCATTGCAGCAATATGCGGCGGTAATGAATGACCCAAAGGCGATTTGGAAAGAGTATGGCCGACGGATGAAAACAATTCTGGAAGGTTATCGCGAGGGGACTGAATTTAACATCCACATGGAACCCGATGGATTGATTTATGCCGGATTGCATGGCGTTGCGCTTACCTGGATGGATGCTGTTGCCAATGGAAAGCCAGTGACCCCCCGCATGGGAAAGACAGTTGAAATAAACGCATTGTGGTACAATGCAATCTGTTTCAGCATGGAAATAGCTTCAGCATCCGGCGATACGGCCTTTTGTGAAGCATGGCAGGAAATCGCCGAACTGATACCCGTTTCTTATCTGGCAACATTCTGGAGTCCCGAAAAACATTATCTGGCCGATTATGTTGATGGAGCATACAAGGACTGGGCGGTAAGACCAAACATGGTTTTGGCAACTTCCTTACCTTACAGCCCAATTCCTGAAGAGATCAGAAAAGAAGTATTGAGCAGGGTCAGGCAGGAGTTGTTGACTCCGCGGGGTCTTCGGACTCTTTCGCCCAAAAGCCCGATCTACAAGGGATCCTATTACGGCAATCAGTCGGAACGTGAAGCAGCGTACCATCAGGGATCTGTCTCACCATGGTTGCTCGGACATTTCGTGGAAGGGTATCTTAAAATTCACGGGAAAAGCGGTCTCTCTCTGATCAAATCACTGTATGAGGGGTTTGAACCCGTTATGACGGAGCATGGGATTGGTACCATTTCTGAACTTTATGACGGCGACCCACCCCATCTTGGACGAGGGGCCATTTCTCAGGCATCATCCGTTGCCGAATTGCTTAGAATCAGTTCTCTGATAAAAAAATACAGTTAGTCCTTGATTTTGGACTGAATCGTAAATCGTAAATCGTAAATTGTAAATTAAAATGCGTGTATTAATGTTTGGGTGGGAATTCCCCCCGCATATAACTGGTGGCTTGGGAACGGCTTGTTTCGGGTTAACCAAAGGACTGGTAAAACATGGCGTGGAGGTTATCTTTGTGGTACCCAAAGCCTTTGGCGATGAAACCAAAGATGGTTTCCGGCTGGTCAATGCCAGTGACGTCACCCTCGATTTCAGTAAGGTCAACACACAGGAGTATCTCGAAAAGATCCAGTTCATGGAAATCGGCTCAAACCTGGTTCCTTACCTTGATCCTGAAGAGTTTGAACTGATGGTGACCCAGGAAAAGCTGACTGGTACAACCGAAACTCACTCTGTGTTTTCAAAGCAGTATTCATTCTCCGGAAAATATGGGCCGAATCTCATGCAGGAGGTATCGAGATATGCGCTGGTTGCCTCGTCTATCGCTGAAAACAACACGTTTGATGTGATCCATGCGCACGACTGGCTTACTTATCCTGCCGGTATTGCAGCCAAGAAAATATCGGGAAAACCCCTCGTGGTGCATGTTCATGCTACTGAGTTCGACCGCTCGGGCGAGAATGTCAATCAGCCTGTATATGATATCGAACGCCAGGGGATGACAGAAGCCGACCTGGTTATAACAGTCAGTAACCTTACCCGCCAGATTGTCATTGAAAAATATGGCATCCCTGCCGAAAAGGTGATTACCGTTCACAATGCTGTAGAACCTGTCGACCGTCCTGAAATGGATGGGGTGACCAAACACGTTAAAGAAAAGGTGGTTACCTTTCTGGGCCGTGTAACCTATCAGAAAGGGCCGGATTATTTTGTGGAAGCCGCTCATAAAATCCTGAAAAGGGATTCCAATGTGCGGTTTGTCATGGCTGGCTCGGGCGATTTGCTCAACCGCATGATCCGCAGGGTGGCACAATTGAAAATCGCTACCAAATTTCATTTCACCGGGTTTTTAGCCGGGCCTGAAGTGGATACCATGTTTGCCATGAGCGATGTGTATGTGATGCCCTCGGTTTCGGAACCTTTTGGAATTTCACCGCTTGAAGCCATGCGCTCCAATGTACCGGTTGTTATTTCCAAACAATCGGGCGTGGCCGAAGTATTGCAACATGCGCTAAAGGTTGATTTCTGGGATATCGATGCATTGGCTGATGCCATTTACGGGATTCTTCATTATGAGGGATTAAGCAAAATGTTTATCCGCTATGGAAAAAATGAGGTTGATAACCTGATCTGGGAAAATGCCGCCCTAAATATATTAGAAGTTTATAACAAAGCTGTAATCAATTGATCATATGAGATCCATCTGTTTGTATTTTCAAGTCCATCAGCCGTTTCGCTTACGGACTTACCGGTTTTTCAACATCGGACAAGATCATCACTACTATGATGACTATCAAAACCGACACATTATAAAGCGTGTTGCAGAAAAATCCTATCTGCCGGCCAACAACCTTATGCTTGATTTGATAAGGGAGTATGGTACTGCTTTTAAAGTCAGTTATTCAATTTCCGGAACTGCCCTGGATCAACTGCAAATGCACGTTCCCGAGGTGATTAAAAGTTTCAGGCAATTGGCTGATACCGGCCAGGTTGAATTCCTTGCCGAAACGTATGCCCATTCACTGGCATCGCTGAGCAACAAGGATGAATTTGTGCGACAGGTTGAATTGCATGCAGCCAGGGTGGAAGAACTTTTTGGGAAAAGGCCAACAACCTTTCGCAACACCGAGTTGATCTACTAAGATAAGATTGGTGAAATGGTTGCTGAAATGGGATTTCACACCATGCTCACTGAAGGTGCAAAGCACATTCTGGGCTGGAAGAGTCCTAACTACATGTATTGCAACAACATCAACCCAAAGTTAAAAGTCCTGCTGAGGAATTTCCGTTTGAGTGACGATCTCACTTTCCGTTTCTCCAATCAGGATTGGTCAGAATGGCCTTTGACCACCGAGAAATTTGTAAAATGGCTCAACAAAGTTGAAAAGACAGAAGAAGTCGTCAATTTGTTTCTTGATTATGAAACCCTGGGCGAACATCAATGGAAAGAAACCGGAATATTTGATTTTTTCAGGCATCTGCCCGCCATGGTATATTCCAGTTCGAATTTCACCTTTAATACCCCCGAACAACTGTATCACGAACTCCAGCCGGTTTCTGCCATCTCTGTTCCTCATGCCATTTCCTGGGCCGATGAAGAACGTGATCTCACGGCCTGGCTTGGCAATGAATTGCAGGATGAAGCGTTTGGTAAACTCTATTCCTATGAGTCAAAGGTTAGAAACTGCAACAATCCGGAAATACTGAAAGATTGGCTGTATCTTCAAACCAGCAACCATTTTTACTATATGTGTACCAAATGGTTTTCTGCCGGTGAAGTTCACAAGTACTTCAATCCCTATGGATCACCCTACGAAGCATTCATCAACTACATGAATGTGCTCTCTGATTTTATGATCAGGGTTGACGAATTTCTGTCGGCTGATCAGGAAAAAGTTGAGTCGGAGCAGGTTGTAGAAAAGGTTGCTAAAGTAAAAGCTGCAACAAAGAAGGCGGCAAAAGCAACATATTTATCTGAAAAGGCGCTAAAATTAAAAGCGGCACCCAAAAAGGTGGCAGAATCAAAAGTGATCCCCAGGAAGGTAACAAAAACAAAAGCTGCTCCCGAAACTGAGATAAAAAAAGTAACAAAAAAGGAAACTCCGGCAAAGGTTGTTAGAAAAAGAAAATAACTATGGCAATGAAGGATAAGTTACTGATGGTTCCCGATTACCTGTTCGAAACAAGTTGGGAGGTATGTAATAAAGTAGGAGGAATCTACACAACAATTGCATCAAAAGCAGAGGTTCTGGCAGAGGAATTCAAAGATAACTATATCCTGATAGGCCCGGATGTTTGGAAAGAGACCCATCAAAACCCGGAGTTTACCGAGGATAAGTTTTTATTCAAATCATGGCGCGAAGTTGCTGAAACAGAAGGCCTGCGGATTAAAGTGGGAAGATGGAACATCCCTGGCAGACCAGCCGTGATCCTCGTTGATTTCACACCCTATTTTTCGGAAAAAGACAAAATTTTCGCTCACTTTTGGGAACGGTATAAACTGGATTCCCTCTCGGGCGACTGGGATTACATTGAACCTGCTTTTTTTGGCTATGCTGCCGGGAAAATCATTGATAGCTTCTATAGTTTCAACTGCTCGCACCTGGATAAAATCATTGCCCAGTTTCACGAATGGATGACCGGAACAGGTATATTATATCTGAAAGAACGTGTACCCCAGGTTGGAACTGTTTTTACAGCTCATGCCACCGTGGTTGGACGAAGCATTGCTGCCAATGGATTGCCATTGTATAAAAACCTTGAGAATTACAATCCTGAAGGCATGGCAAGACAATTTGGGGTGATGGCTAAATTTTCGTTGGAAAAATTAGCTGCACACGAAGCGGATTGCTTTACGACACAATCGCAACTCACCAACAACGAATGCCGGCATTTTCTTGATAAAGAGGCTGACATGCTTACGCCCAATGGGTTTGATGATTCATGGGTTCCTGTTAAGGAGGCATACACCGATAAACGAGACAAGTCGCGCAAGAAACTCCTGGAAGTAGCCGGAGCCCTCACCGGACAGGAATACCCGGAAGACGCCATTCTCATTTTAACGAGTGGCCGCTACGAATTCCGCAACAAAGGTCTTGATGTTTTTGTTGATTCCATGGGATTGCTGAACAAACAATCCAAATTGCCGCAAACAATCATCGCGGTGATCGCCGTATCTTCCGGACATAATATTCCCAAAAAAGATCTCCTTGACCGTTTAAGTAAAAAAGATTACAGCCACCCGCGACAGGAGGAATACACGACGCATGGTCTTACAGAGCCCGAAAATGATCTCATCCTTCAACGAATAAAGTCAAATGGTTTGCTGAACCGGCCTGAAGATAAAGTCAAAGTGATGTACATCCCAACCTATCTCAATGGTACGGATGGAATTTTCAATTTAAACTATTATGATCTGCTGATCGGTATTGACGGAACCATTTTTCCGTCATATTATGAGCCATGGGGATATTCGGCGCTGGAAAGTCTTTCATTTCATATTCCAACCATTACCACTGCATTGTCGGGATTTGGGCAGTGGATGAAATTATTGTTCCCCAGTGTTAAAGATTGCACGGCAGTGATTGACCGGAATGATGACAATGACCCGGAAGTAGTTGAAAACATTGTCAAACATGTCTTAAACTGTAGCGCCAAACCGGAAAAAGAGATTATCAAGGCCAGAATCAAGGCATTTGAAATCTCAAGATCCGCATTATGGAAAAATTTAATTGACAACTACAAGGAAGCATATTCCGATACCCTGGAAGCATCTGCCACCAGGGCTGATTTGTTTGCAGGTAAGCAACCCCAGGTGCTGGTTACATCTCTGAAAAGTATTGTGGATAAACCAGAATGGAAAAAGGTGCTGATTCAACAGCGAATTCCGGAGAACCTGGCCAGTATGGAACGATTGGCGAAAAATTTATGGTGGTCATGGAACTATGAAGGGTCGGAGTTGTTTGAACTCATCAACAGAGACCGCTGGTATGAAGTGAAGTTTAACCCGATTGCCCTCATTGAATCATTGTCTTTCAACGAACTGCAGGATCTGAGTGTCAACGAAAAATTTGTCAATAAATTAATCAAAGTCACTGCGGCCTTTGATGCATACATGGCCCTTAATGCGGAGAAGCCGAAAGAACAGGTTGCCTATTTCAGCATGGAATACGGACTGCACGACACCGTAAAGATTTTTTCCGGTGGTTTGGGGATGCTCGCAGGTGATTATCTCAAGGAAGCCAGCGATTCCAATTACAACATCATCGGCGTTGGACTGTTATACAGGTATGGTTACTTTACCCAGAGTCTATCCATTTTTGGTGATCAGATCGCCATCTATACCCCGCAAAAATTCACCCATCTGCCGTTAATTCCCATCCGGGATGCCGATGGCAACTGGTTGAAAATATCATTTGCTTTACCTGGCCGGACGATGTATGCCAAAATATGGCGATGTGATGTGGGGCGTGTTCCATTGTTCCTGATGGATACCGATATCGATGAAAATGAAGAGGGCGACCGCAGCATCACCCACCAATTGTATGGCGGAGACCTTGAAAACCGGCTGCGGCAGGAGTTGCTCCTCGGAATCGCAGGCATCCGGATGCTGGATGCCATGGGTTTGAAACCAGATGTTTTCCACAGCAATGAAGGGCATTCAGCTTTTATCGGACTGGAACGTCTGAGAAAACTCATTCAGAATGAAAAACTTACCTTTCCTCAGGCTTTGGAAATGGTACGTTCTTCCACCTTGTTCACGACCCACACCCCTGTCCCTGCCGGGCATGATACTTTTCCTGAGGACCTGATTCGCCGTTACTTGTCACACTATCCCGATCACATGAACCTGAAGTGGGAACAATTCATGAACCTGGGACGAATGGTAGAAGGTGATGCCAATGAAAAATTTTCAATGAGCGTGCTGGCAGCCAAATTATCGCAGGAGATCAATGGGGTTAGCAAAATCCATGGAAGGGTGACCAGAGAGATGATGGTAACCCTGTATCCCGGCTATTATCCCGAAGAACTGCACATTGGCTATGTGACAAACGGCGTGCATTTACCTACCTGGACGGCGAAATCATGGCTTCAACTGTACAGCAAGGAATTTGGGGACGGATTTTTCAGCGATCAGTCGAATCCGCATTACTGGAAAAATATTCACAATGTGAATGACGAAACCATCTGGACTATGAAACTCAAGCAGAAGGGCCAGATGACAGAATACCTTTTGCAACATCTGTATGCCGACATGACCCGTCGGCATGAGAATCCGAAATTAATATTCAAAATCAAGGATGCGGTTAATCCCAAGGCGCTCACCATCGGATTTGCCAGGAGATTTGCCACGTACAAACGGGCACATCTTCTTTTCAGCAACCTCGACAGGCTTTCAAAAATCGTTAACAACAAAGAGAAACCGGTCCAGTTTATGTTTGCCGGCAAAGCCCATCCCAACGATAAAGCCGGCCAGGACCTCATCAAACGGATTTATGAGATTTCCCATATGCCTGAATTTGTCGGCAAAATTTTCTTCTTTGAAAATTACGACATGGAAGTGGCCAAATACCTGATCAAAGGGGTGGATATATGGTTGAATACGCCAACCCGTCCTTTGGAAGCATCAGGTACCAGCGGTGAAAAAGCTGTGATGAATGGAGTGGTGAACTTCAGTGTGCTCGACGGATGGTGGGCCGAAGGTTACCGGCCAAATGCAGGCTGGGCGCTTAAGGAAGAATCAACCTACGATAACCACCAGTTCCAGGATGAACTTGACGCAGAAACTATTTATTCAATCCTGGAAGAAGAAATCATCCCGATTTACTACGATGTAAATGAGCAGAATGTCCCGGTAAAATGGGTCTCCTACATTAAAAATACGATTTCTGAAATAGCGCCTCACTTTACCATGAAACGGCAGCTTGACGACTATATCCGTCAATATTACAACCCGCTTTTCAAGCGTTCACGGATCATGGCCGGAAGAAATTATGAAATGGCCAGGCACATTGCCAATTGGAAACGCAAGGTGATGAGAGGGTGGGAGAGTATCGAAGTTGTTTCAGTTAAAACACCCGATTCGAACGTGAAACCGCTGTCGCTTGGCGATTCTTTCAAAGCAGAGATCGTTCTTGATCTGAATGAACTATCAGGTACAGATATCGGGATTGAGGTGCTTTTCGGAAAAAAGATCAATGACGAGGTTAAAGAGCCTAGTTTCAAGGAGGAGATGACCCTCATGAGATCGGAGAAAAACATCGTTTCATTTTCATGCGATATCCCGATTAACCAGGCCGGAGTTTACGACTATGTTTTCCGGCTTTTCCCAAAAAGTCCGTTATTGCCGCACCGACAGGATTTTAATCTCGTTAAATGGATTTAGTATTAACGGTTGTTTATCAGCATAAATTTAATTATCAGATATGAAGTTACTTGAAGGAAAAACTGTTTTAATTACCGGTGCAAATCGTGGCATCGGAAAGTCTATAGCCTTGAAATTTGCAGAAAATGGCGCCAACATCGCCTTTTCAGATATACAATACAATGATGACGCGAAACAGCTGGAGCAGGAACTTACCGCATTTGGCGTAAAAGCCAAAGGATATGCATCCGATGCAAGTTCATTTACCGACAGCGAACAATTGATTACCGCCATCATGGAGGATTTTGAAACCATCGATGTGCTGGTAAACAACGCCGGGATTACCCGCGATAACTTACTTTTACGCATGACGGAACAGGATTGGGACCGGGTGATCAATGTCAACCTTAAATCTGTTTTCAATCTGACAAAAGCGATCCAGAAGGTCATGATCAAACAAAGGTTTGGTTCGATCATCAATATGAGCTCGGTCGTTGGCGTTGAAGGAAACAGCGGACAGTCAAATTATGCTGCCTCCAAAGCGGGAATCATTGGCTTTACAAAATCAATTGCACAGGAACTGGGCTCACGCAACATCCGCTGCAATGCAATTGCACCCGGCTATATTGAAACCGAGATGACGGCCCGGTTACCTCAGGAATTCCGCGACAAATGGATCCAGGATATCCCCATGAAACGTGCCGGAACACCTGAAGATGTGGCAAATCTGGCCCTTTTCCTTGCATCCGATCTTAGTTCATATGTAACCGGACAGGCAATTCCGGTTTGTGGTGGGTTGCATACTTAATATTTGTTGTGGCACTTGTTACTGAATACCCAGTTGTCCTTGTGTTTTTCTGTCTCCTGCTGGGAGCTGTTTATGCTTTTGTTCTCTACTACCGGGATGTTAAAAAAGGATTAAAGCAAACAACCCATCGGTTGATGCTGGTATTCAGATTTATTTCGGTTTCATTGATCTCTTTTCTTCTTTTAGGCCCTCTGGTCAAACAATCTGATAAAATTGTTGAGAAACCCATTGTAATCATTGGCATTGATAATTCAAGGTCAATGGTGCTGACCAGTGATTCGGATTATTATCGTAAAGTGTTCCCGAAATCAATCGATTCGCTGGTAAAGGAATTGCAAAAAAAATGCGATGTCAAGGTGTATTCGTTTGGCGACAAACTCATCAATGGCTTTGATGCATCTTACAGGGGCGTAAAGACTGATATTTCAACTTTTTTTAACGAAATAAATACACGTTTCTCCAACCGGAATGCGGCGGCCCTCATCCTGGCTTCCGACGGCATCTATAATGAAGGAACAGATCCGTTTTATGCAGCACGGAGCGTAACCTATCCCGTGTACACGCTGGCTCTTGGGGATACCTTGTTAAAAAAAGATATCCTGATTCGAAAAATCATGGTCAATAAAACTGCCTACAAGGGTGATAAATTTCCGGCGGAGGTGTTGGTTGAGATGAATAAATGTGCGGGTTCCTCGGCAAAACTGACGCTCTCGCAGGGTTCACATTTGCTTGAAGCCAGGGAGATCAGGGCTAACAGCGACCACACGCTGCAAAAAGTTCCGTTTATGCTCGAAGCCGGTAACAAGGGTATTGTAAAATACACCCTTCAGCTCAGCGAGATACAAGGGGAGGGAAGCAAAGCGAACAACAGCGCCAGTTTCATTGTTGAAGTGCTTGATGCGCGCCAGAAAGTTGCACTTATTTTTGATTCACCCCATCCGGATGTTACCGCCATTCAAAAGGGGCTTGAAGGCTCATCGCATTTTGATATTGATCTGCTCAGGGCCGACAACCTGCCGAAGACCTGGGATAAATACGACCTGGTGATTCTCAACCAGCTGCCTTCGGTGACCAATGTGGCCGATTTTAGCACATTGATCAAATCAAAGGCATCTTTACTCATTATTGTTGGTTCACAAACGGATTTGAATTCACTCAATAATCTTAAAACGGGATTGATCGTCAATTCGTCTAGAAATGCCTTTTCAGAATCGCAGCCAATGGTAAATGAGGAATTTTCGCTCTTTTCCATGGATAAAAAAGATATTGCGGTTTTCAAAGAGTTTCCTCCACTGCAATGCCCTTTCGGTACCTACCAGTTTAGTCCGCTGTCTGAAATTCTGTTTTATCAGAAAATTGGAAATGTGACCACCCGCACCCCCATGATCATGTTTACCCGGGTTGCGGAGAAAAAGGTAGG
This sequence comes from Bacteroidota bacterium, assembly GCA_037139855.1. GTDB lineage: Bacteria > Bacteroidota > Bacteroidia > Bacteroidales > FEN-979 > CAIVAT01. The sequence continues at coordinate 39,459 of JBAXFM010000002.1, read as the reverse complement.
ATTCATTGCAGGTGAAAACATATGGCGATGGAGGATCGCTGATTTTATTCAGCAATCCAGCCATGAATCCTTTGATCTGATGATTGATAAAATAGCGCAGTATCTCTCAACGAAAGATGATAAAAGCTTCTTCAGGATTCATATCAACAGCCGGATCTCAGAAAATGAACCGGTTGAAATGGACGCAGAGGTTTTCAATGCATCCTATGAATTAATTAATGATCAGGATATCAACATCACCATCACCGATGCTCAAAACAAAGCCTATCCCTTTGTATTCAGTAAAACAAACAAATCGTATTATCTCAATGCCGGTCTGTTTCCCATTGGCGAATATTCCTATTCAGCTTCGGTAAAGGTTGGTACTTCCGTGTATCAGAAGTCGGGAAAGTTTTTCATTGAACAGGTAAACGTTGAAAGTTCCAATCTGCTTGCTGACCACAATCTTCTTTTCAGAATTGCCTCGTCACACAACGGAGAGATGGTAAACAAGGCAGATATAAACAAACTTGCCGATAAAATTATCGCCCGCGACGACATACGTTCTGTTTCCATCTATCAGCAGCGGATGTCGGATCTGATCGGAAATCCATGGCTTTTTCTCCTGATCCTGGCGCTGCTTTCGGCAGAATGGGTTATCAGGAAGCGCGAAGGAATGTAATTTTCCCGGAATCTTTACAAATCCCTTTTTTCCAGCACCCAGTAAACAACGCCAATCATGATGGCAGCGTACCCCAATGGGATGCAGCAGGCAGTGAGGCTGATGGAGTTTTGCAGATTTAATCCCATGATACTCTTCAGGACCTGGATCGCAGGATATTCTGTGACACGCAGCACCGCGTTTACCGGGAGGTAGGTGGAGATGTCATTTTTAAAGACAATCGGACTTTTCAGAAAATAATAAAGAATAGGTTCTGCAATGAAGATATAAAGGGTGAATAACGCGATGGACAATCCGGTATTTCTTAAGATAAATCCAAAAAAGAGCGCATATACCTGAAAGGTGATCATGGTTATGAAAAAACCGATGATGAAGGAAGACTTTTCAACAACCATTCCAAATGTAAGATCTGAAGTATTTGAAAGACCCAGGATGAAGGTCCCGATGGCCAATAAAAACGTCATGATCAGGGATATGAGCAGGATGAGCAGCAATTTGGAAGACAGAAACTCTGCTTTACTCAAACCATTGATCACATTCTGCCTGATTGTTTTAAAGGTGAATTCATTGGTAACCAATATGATGATAACAATTGCCGGGAAGATAAGCACATAACGGATGGTCGCGAAAAAAGTGATATTCTGCCATACCCAGGGAAAAAAGTAGATCGTTACATGTGGAAGCGGAATGGGCAGATGCCTGTTCATGTTGTTAATCATGTTGTTGATGATAAACTCAGCCATGAAAAGACCCAGGGTAAGAAAAAGAAAATAGAGGCCGGTAAGAATCCAGAACACCTTATATGTCAGGATTTTCTTGAATTCAATTTTTAGTAGCTTGATCATTTGTTGTTGTCTAATAATTCGAGAAAATGTTGTTCCAGACTGCGTTTGCGTTCTGCTAAATGGGTGAGGGTCACTCCATGCTGAAAGAAAAACTGATTGATTTCTTCAGGGTTTACTTCCGACTTAAAATAAACCTGGATTTTGTCATCACCGGCCACAACGGATTCGAATGCGGGATGCGTTTTGATTGTAGTGGTAAGGAGTGAGAGATCTTTAGCAGATAGTTCATAGGAATCGGATATGGCCAGTACCTCGCTGACTTTGCCGTCAAAAAGTTTTTTTCCTTTGCTGAGCACTGCCACGTGACTGCATATTTTTTGAACTTCATCAAGCAGATGAGACGCAATGATGATGGTGGTTCCCTGGCTTGCGATGAGCAGGATCAATTCACGGATGTGGGCAATGCCTTGTGGATCCAGTCCGTTGGTTGGTTCATCGAGGATAAGGACATCCGGGTTTCCCAGCAGGGCAGAAGCTACGGCAAGCCGTTGTTTCATGCCGAAGGAAAAGGTTTTAAACCGGGTATTCCTGCGCTCGTACAGGCCGGTAAGATTCAGGACCCGGTCGATATCGTCATAGCCAAGGTCTTTGATATCCGCCACAATTTTCAGGTTGACAACGGGACTCAGGTATGGGAAAAAGTTCGGACTCTCAATCACACTGCCAATCCGTTTGCGGCTTTCCTTGGATGGACCTTGGCCAAACCATTTAAAATTTCCGCTGTTGGCTTTGATCAGCTCGAGAATTATGCTGAGGGTGGTGGTTTTACCACTGCCATTTGGGCCGAGGATTCCAAATACCTGACCTTTTTTAACTTCCAGGGAAAGGTCGCTTACGGCCTGGATCTTCCCGTATCTTTTCGAAATATTATTAATGGAGAGGATGGTTTCCAAGGTCTTGTAAATAAGATGTGAAAAACGGATGTTGCTTAGACGAATTTTTGCAAAGATTGTTACATTTAATGTTTCACGCAGATTTTCGCTGAAAAAAAATGCAGATCAGGCAGATTTTAAACTGATTTATCCTTGGTTATAGATAAAAATTCAGTTATCCTGAAAATCAATTAAATTAATTTTTCTGCGAAAATCTGCATACTTTTCAGCGAAAATCTGCGTGAAGTATTTTATTATTAATGATACAACAAAAATATAGTCGGTTTCTTATGAATATCAGGTTTCTGGCCATGCCAATCGGCGATGCACAGTGATTTGATCACTTCAGAAGGGCCCGATATATCAGTAGCCAGGCAAAGTCTTGTCTCAGGCCTGCAAATCCGCACCAGGGCATCAAACAATTGCAGGTTACGATAAGGTGTTTCAATAAATATCTGGGTCTGATCCTTTTCAAAAATATTTTTTTCAAGTTCCTTGATCTTTCTGTTAAGCACCGCTTTATCGGCAGGAAGATAACCAAGAAAAGCAAAATTTTGTCCGTTAAAGCCCGAAGCCATCAATGCAAGCAGGATGGAAGAGGGGCCGGTAAGCGGAATAACCCGGATGCCATACTCGTGGGCTGCCCTGACGATCAATGATCCCGGATCGGCGACACAGGGTACGCCAGCCTCAGATAAAAGCCCGATATCGTTGCCGTTGATCGCGCCAGCCAGATATTCATCCAAATCCTGACCCTTGGAATGTTCGTTAAATATCAAAAAATCGAGTTCACCGATGGGTGTTTGAATGCCGGCTTTGATGAGAAACCGTCGGGCAGAGCGGGTTTCCTCAACAATGAAGTATTTGAGTCTCCGGATAATGGTCAGTGTTCCTTCCGGAAGAACAGATTCCACGCTCCCATCGGCAAGCAGCGCCGGGATCAGGTATAATTTTCCTTTGGTCATTTTTTCATCCAGGGTAAATCGTCCAGATCAACATTTCCTCCGGAAATAATGATGCCGGCTCTTTTTCCTGCAATATCAATTTTTCCATCCATGAGAGCGGCAAAAGGCACTGCGGAAGAAGGTTCAACGATAATTTTCATCCTTTCCCATAAATAACGCATCGACTTCACAATGCTCTCCTCACTCACAGTAACAATACTTTGAACATGCCGGAGAATGATCGGAAAGGTAACTGAACCGAGCGAAGTGCGCAATCCATCGGCAATGGTATCCGGATTTTGTGACGGGATAAAGGTTTGTTGTGTGAAGGATAAATAAGCATCGTTGGCCTGTTCGGGCTCCGCCGCGATCGTAATTCCTCCGGGAAGAAAATAATGTACCGCCAGGGAAGTTCCGCTGAGCAAGCCGCCACCGCCCACCGGTGCGATAATAATATCGAGATTTTTTACTTCCCCGATCAGCTCGAGTGCAGCAGTAGCCTGGCCTGCAATGATCTGTTCGTTGTTGTACGGATGTATTTCCGTAGCGCCTGTCTGTTCGAGAATCAGGGCAAGCGTTGTCTCCCGTGATGCAAGGTTGGGTTTGCAAAACGTAATAATGCCTCCGTAATCCTTTACCGCAGCCACCTTTATTTTAGAAGAATTCTCAGGCATGACAATGTATGCCCTGGTATTTACCAATGAAGCTGCCCATGAAAGTGCCTGTGCATGATTTCCTGATGAATGTGTGGCCACACCAAGCGGCAGCTTGCTTTTATCAAGCGATAAAACGGCATTGGTCGCGCCCCTGGCCTTGAAAGCGCCAACCTTTTGGAAATTTTCACATTTCAGAAATACTTCCGCATTGAATAACCGGTTGATGGTTTGAGAAGTCAGCACCGGTGTGTGGTTAATAAACGGAGCGATCCGTTTTGCGGCATGCTGGATGGTGTCGGGCAGGATGGAGGTGACACTGTTCATGGATGAATAGAATCAACGATGATGTTGGCAACCAACCGGTCGCAAGCCTCATCCAGTTGCACATATACTTTTTCAAAAGCCTTTATATCATGGTACCAGGGATCCTGAACGCCAGAATTCCCCCCGGGATACAATACATTCAGCATGAAGTCAACCTTCGACCGGTCGGATTCATTCCGCGCGAGTTTCATGATGTTCTTATAATGGGTAGAATCCATCGCGTAGATTAAATCAAACCTGTCAAAATCGCGAATGGTAAACAGCTTTGCCCTGTGAACAGAAATATCGATGCCATGTTTCATGGCAACTTGCTGTGCGCGGGGATCGGGATGATCGCCAACATGAAATGATTCAAACCCGCAAGAATCAACTTCGGCGGGAATTTTACGTTTTTCCAATTTTTCACGGAGAATACCTTCTGCCAGTGGTGACCGGCAGATATTGCCGGTGCAAACGAAAAGTACTTTTATCAAGGCCTTATCAGGTTCTGTTACAGTTTAATCCGTTTGTCAAGCTCCTCAACGAATTGCCTGAACTGCTTGTCGGTTTCAACAAGGTTGTTTACGGTACGGCAGGCATGCAATACCGTGGCATGGTCCTTATTTCCGCAATGCAGGCCAATGCTGGCAAGAGATGATTTTGTATGTTTCTTTGAAAAATACATGGAAAGCTGGCGTGCCTGAACGATTTCCCGTTTTCTTGTTTTTGAGTATATCATCTCAATCGGGATATTAAAGAACTCGCAAACAACCTTTTGAATATAATCGATGGAAATTTCACGGCTGGTATTTTTCACAAACTTGTCAATCATTTGCTTGGCAAGTTCCAGCGTAATTGTTTTCTTGTTCAGGGATGACTGTGCAAGCAGTGAAATCAGGGCGCCTTCGAGTTCCCTGATATTGGTATTGATATTATAGGCAAGGTATTCAATAACTTCGGCAGGAATCTGGATGCCGTCGTTGTATAATTTTTTATGAAGGATGGCAATACGGGTTTCCAGGTCAGGAACCTGCAGGTCGGCTGATAACCCCCACTTAAACCTGGAAAGAAGCCGTGGTTCGATGCCTTTCATCTCAACGGGAGGCTTGTCCGATGTCAGGATGATCTGGTTGCTCTTTTGATGAAGGTGGTTGAAAATATGAAAAAACACGTCCTGCGTTTTTTCCTTTCCTGCCAGGTTGTGAATATCATCAAGGATCAAAACATCGATCATCTGGTAAAAATGAATAAAATCATTCTGATTGTTATTCCTCACAGAATCAATAAACTGGTTGGTGAATTGATCTGTGGTAACATAGAGAACCGTTTTTTCCGGAAAACTGTTTTTGACCTGAAGACCAATGGCATGAGATAAATGAGTTTTACCCAAACCGGTTACACTATATATAAGGAGTGGGTTAAAGGCTGTTTTTCCGGGGTTGCTCGCAATGGCAAAGCCGGCAGATCTGGCCAAACGGTTACAATCACCTTCAATGAAATTATCAAATGAATAACTCTCGATCAGTTGAGAATTAATTTTGATCTTCTTAAGCCCCGGGATAATAAAGGGGTTCGGAATTTCTTTTGAAGTACCTCTGTTTAAATCGATAGGCATAGACACAGACGGATTTAATGTTGCTTTTTTCTCACCTGTTGGTACCTTGATCGTGTAAGGACCTGGTTCAGTGTCGGAGTTATCAACAATGATGCTGTACTCAAGTCTTCCTTCTGTTCCCAGTTCTTTTTTAATAGTTTTTTTAAGTAAGCCAATATAATGTTCCTCAAGCCATTCATAAAAAAACTGGCTTGGAACCTGAATTGTTAAAACATGGTCTTGCAACTTAATCGCATTGATTGGAAGAAACCAGGTTTTAAAACTTTGGTAGTTAATATTATCTTTTATGACTTTCAGGCAATTTTCCCAAACTTCAACTGCGTTCTTTTCCATTAATTAAATTACCATGATTGATGAATCCTCTTTTTATCTTATCGTTATGCTTCTCAAGTTGTTGGAATTTGTCCGCAAGTCAAAATCCTCATTTGAAGGGTCTGCTGATTTAATTAACAAATTTTCAAAAAAAAAGTGAATAAAAAAAACTTTTTACACTTGATTATTTGAAAAATTGTTTTCAAATTCTGCCGGTTTGGTTCATGCGGGAATCTACCTGACCAAACCTATTTGGCATTACATCAGCGTATTGATTAATGGATGATAGGTGGTTATTTTCGTTATTAAGAACGAATATAAATAGCATGATGCTTATCTTTCAATTAGTTAGAGAAATCAACCATTTCCTAATTATTATGCAGACTCATTATTTCTTAAATTTCAGTGAATTTCTTTATTCGATCGCTAACGTTATGTTTCTGAGCCGGGTCATGCGGTTTTCAATCCTGTCTGCATGACTTTTTCGTATCTGAAAGTTGATTTCGCAACGTTCTACTACAGTTTGATGTATGATTTTCACCCCCTCTTCTTTCAGGATGCGCATGATCTCGTTCATTGCGGGATAATCAAACGTTACTTTGTATTGAACCTTGATAATTTTCTCAACAACGACTGCTTGTTCGAGCGCTTCCCGGGCTGCCGTCCGGTAGGCATGGATAAGACCGGGTATTCCCAATTTTGTTCCACCAAAGTACCTGATCACCACCACGAGTATGTCAGATAATTCCATGGAAAGGATTTGTCCGTAAATTGGTTTACCGGCCGAACCCGATGGTTCCCCGTCATCATTGGTCCGGTATGCCTGGTTTTCGGACCCCAACCTGTAAGCATAGCAGTGATGGTTAGCATCGTAGTATGCTTTCCGCAGGTCGTCAAGATTCGCTTTTACCTCTTCTTCCGTGGTCACAGGTATGGCCACAGACAGGAATTTACTTGCTTTATCCCTGAAAACGCCACGGCTTTCGCCGGCAATTGAAAGAAAAGAATCTTTTACCACTTCCATCGCGGCGAAGTTACTTTTATTTTTACTTTCGTGGAATGGAACAAACGGGTAATCTGGTAAAAAATTTGATTGAGCGTTTCCGGATAAAGCTTGCCGGAATTTATCCCGATCAGGAGATACGGCAGTTAATGTACATGCTGTTCGCGGAATTCATGGGTTGGCAGAAAACAAGGGTCCATCTTTCCCTGGAAGAAGAATTACCTGAAACGGTGATAAAATCATTCCGCCAGGCACTGGAAGAGTTGAGCACAGGAAAACCCATTCAATACATCCTGCATCAGTCGTGGTTCAACGGAACCTTACTGAAGGTAGATTCAAACGTATTGATTCCACGGCCTGAAACCGAAGAGTTATGTTCCTTAATCGAAACGGATCACGCTCTCTGGCGAAACCAATCCTTTTCGATCCTGGATATTGGCACCGGTTCTGGTTGCATTGCCATCGAGCTTAAAAAACATTTTCTTCAATCGTTTGTGACTGCAATTGACAACTCGGATGGGGCGCTTGACATTGCGGGAAGCAATGCCCGGGAAAACCATTGCGAAATTTCCTTTTTTCACGCCGACATTCTGAATCAAATGAGCTGGAAGGAGCTGGGACAATACCATGTGATCGTTAGCAATCCTCCTTATATTACCGCCAGTGAAAAGGTCCTGATGCATCGCAATGTGACAGAATTTGAGCCGGATATGGCGTTGTTTGTCTCTGATCAGGACCCGTTGCTATTTTACAAGGCTATTTCTGATTTCGCCACAACCCACCTGCTTCCCTCAGGCCGTTTGTATTTTGAGATAAACGAACGGTTTGGCAAGGCTGTGAGTGAGTTGTTACATTCCTCAGGATTTGAAGAAATTCAGCTCAGACAGGATTTCCATGGAAAGGACAGGTTTGTATCTGCTATTTTAAAAGCCCCTTCAACTCTTCCCGGGTAAGAAAAATATCTGTTGCACCAAAAGAGTAAGGTGCAATTTCATAGTGGTTGTATAAAAACCCGATGCCCTGTCCCTTCACGTAAAAATTATCATTTGGCTTGATTTCGTCAACAAAGTATCCCGATTCCGTCAACTTTCCGGAGGCAGGCAGTTTAAGCATCTGATGCAACTTTCCGGTCAGCAGGATTGTCAGTTTGCTTTCATAACCTGATTTGAATAAATCATTCAAGGTGAGTTGTTTACCTGTCTTCATGTCAACCGATGAAAAAACCTGGGTTTCAAGCCCGTGGGCGCCTCCGGTAAACTCATAATTGACCAGATAAAAAGTGAGTTTGAAATCGTCATTGTATATAATATGGATATACTTGAGTAACTCCCATCCAAAACTTTCGCCTGGCATCTCTTTGTACATGGCTTCGTTGCTGCTGATGTAATTGTCCAGAAAATCCTTCTTTACAGCAGCAAGCATTGTTTCAGCCGACTCCTGATTACCCTGGTCCCCGGATGGCTGGCTAAAGGATTTTATAAGAATCCGGCTGAGTGAATCAATTCCGGGGAGATGGTTTTCTGTTATCTCCGGAACCAAAAGTGACAGTTTTACCGAGGCTTGTGGCGACTTTGGGTCCGGGGCGATCTTTCGAACTGCCGTTTCAAAATATACCTTAAACGGAATACTCCCTTCAGGATATTTTTCGGCTAATTCAAAGGAAAGTTTTTTCTCCTTTGTTGCTGTGTTCTCCCATGTTATAGAGAGGTGTTTGTTGTCTTTGAACTGTCCTTTGATGTCAACCTCCGTCTCCCCGGGCCATGATTTGAGCCAAAACTTCCCTTTAGCGTTAATTTTTCCGGAAAGCTCGCCGGCATTGTAATCTCCGTAAAGGCTGTCATTTACCTTCACCAGGTGCAAAATAATTTTACTTTGTTGATCCTTAAATCCCTCCAAACGCATATAGCAAGACGGTGGCAGAAGGCTCTGTGCCTGTATATTTACAGCAAACCAGCACATCAGAAGCGTTATTCCCAGGTAAGTTTTCATTTTTTTCTTATTATTCTTATTCATAGTGTCTTTCTCCAAATATGGCCGTACCAATGCGCACCATGGTACTGCCCTCGTCAATGGCAATCAGGTAATCGCCCGACATACCCATGGATACAACGTTGAATGTATCAGGATGTTTGAAATAGCTTGTTTTGAGTATGAGAAAAAAGTCATGCAAATTCTTAAATTCCTGCCTGACCAGAGCCATATCATCGGAAAAGCTGCTCATACCCATCACACCGGTAATTCTGATGTTTTTCATTTCACGGTAGCTTTTAGATTCCAGAATTTCTTTGGCCTCTCCGATATCCATGCCAAATTTTGTCTCTTCGGTGGCAATGTGGAATTGAAGCAAACAGTCGATGATCCTGTTATGCTTCAATGCCTCCTTGTTCACCTCCATGAGCAGGTTAAGTCTGTCAATGCTGTGAATGAGACTGACGCATGGAGCCAGAAACCTGACTTTGTTGGTTTGCAGGTGTCCGATGAAATGCCATTCGATGTCTGAAGGGAGTTTTTGTTGTTTTGCTACCAGTTCCTGCACTTTATTCTCGCCAAAAATCCGCTGTCCGGCCTGATATGCCTCCATCAGGGCCGTAACAGGTTGCTGTTTCGAAACCGTCACCATCACAACGTGACCCGGGATGGACTTTTTAAGCTGCAATAGGTTGTCAGCGATATTCAAAGTGATTGGGTTTTGCGTTTAACAAAAATACACATTTGAGTGAACGGGTGTAAGACTTACCTTTGCATTTTTATTCAATATGAGAAAAATAGTTTTATCATTTCTGCGGCAACTGGCTTTTTGGATATTGTTTTTCAATGCCACACGGTTGATTTTCCTTCTTTACTATCTGAATATCATTGTGGTTGAGAAAATAAGGTTGACTGAAATCCTTGGAGTTTTCTGGTATTCACTGAAACTTGACCTGGCGACCTCCTGTTACATCATGATATTCCCATTTTTGATCCTGGCTGTCCAGTCTCTGTGGAGCCCGCGATGGCTGAATTGGATAAACAAAGTTTATGCAGGCATTGTGATCGTTGGATACAGTCTCACCGCAGCAGGCGAAATGGGTATTTACGCCGAATGGAAAACAAAGCTGACCTACAAGGTGATCAAATATCTGAATCATCCGGGGGAGATATTCAACTCAGCAGAAACCAGTACATTCTATATCCTTGTTTTTATTTTCCTTGCAATTTCAGTAGTTGGCATCTTCGTATATCAGCGTTTTTTTTATTTGAACCTGGAGAGGGTAAAGAAAAATGTTTGGTTATCAATGGTTTTCATTCTTCTGGTGCCGGGATTGTTAATAGTCGGGTTGCGTGGAGGCATTCAGCAGATTCCGATCAACCAGAGTCAATCCTATTATTCAGATCATAATATTCTGAATATTGCTTCCGTAAACAATGCATTCAATTTGTATATCAGTATTTTCGAGAATCTGCAAAATTTCGATCATGATCCGTATCTGTTCATGAGCAAGGAATCAGCGGCTGACCGGATGAAAAAGATTTATCAAATGCCTGTTGATTCAACCCGCTCTATGTTGAAAACCAATCGTCCGAACATTGTCCTGCTGATTCTTGAAAGCTGGTCGGCCGATTTAATCGAGGATCTTGGCGGGGAGCCGGGAATTACCCCTGAGTTCAGGAAACTGGAAAAGAATGGAATTTTGTTTGACCAGGTTTATGCTTCCGGAGCTCGTTCGGAACAGGGCATGGCATCTATCTTTGGTGGTTTTCCGGCGCATCCCATCAGTTCAATTACGGTTCAGCCTGATAAATTTGTTAAACTGCCAAGCCTTGTCAAGGATCTTGAAAAAACCGGCTATAGCACGGCATTTTATTTTGGAGGGCAATTGATTTACGGCAATATCAAGAGTTACATTATATTCAATGGGTTTGATAAAATAATGGAAGGGGATAACTTCCCTAAAAGCATGCCCCAGGGCAAACTGGGCATTCATGATGAATATACCCTGGGATACATGGAGAATGACATTGGAACCATGAAGCAGCCTTTCTTCGCTGCTCTTTTCACCCTCAGCACCCATTCACCCTGGGATCAGCCATATGCCAGACCATTGAAATGGGGTGACAATGAGCACGAGTATATCAATGCGGCCTACTATACTGATCATTGCCTGGGCGAATTTTTCACCATAGCTAAAAAACAGCCCTGGTATGACAACACGTTGTTTATCATCGTGGCTGATCATAGCCATAATTCATACCGGAACTGGCATCCGTTTTCGAAGCAATATCATAAAATTCCATTGCTTTTCTATGGAAATGTGATCAAGGATCAATACAAAGGCACTGTTAACCACAAACTGGGTAATCAGCATGATCTTTCAGCCACTTTGCTGGGTCAGCTTCACCTGCCTGCAAGGGACTTTCATTACAGCAAAGATCTTTTTAATCCGTCGTCTCCCGAATTTGCCTATTATACAACCGAAGACGGGGTAGGCTGGATAAGGCCTTACGGATACTTCACCTATGACAAAGGAGCCAATTTTTACTATTGGTGGACTGATCCCAAACTGGCAGATTCAATCAAACAGGAGGGGAAGGCTTACCTGCAAACAGTGTTTGGGGAGTATATGAACAACTGATTAAAAATTTCTCGCAGATTTTCGCGGAAAAAAGAATGACCACTACCCAGGCTTTCCCTTTGGAGGGTTACTTTTTATACAAATCTATTCAATCAATATTTCTCGATGCTACCGGTCCTTAAGCCACCCCTTCCGGGGTTTCGTTTTCTCTTATGTGATTCGTAGAATTCAAACAAACTATTAGAGACCTTTTTTACTGCGCTTCATAGGAGCGAAATTCTGTTAGCACGATGCGTTATGGGTGCATTTCGCGCCGTAGGTGCGACATAATCTATCGGAGAATTTGAATCAAAAATTAATTGCGCACCTACGGTGCGCAGAGATTGGGGTGGTGGCATAATTTCTACCAAAATCTGGCTCCTACGGAGCCGGGAAAGACCAATGATAAATGGGTCTGGAATGTCGGAAGCAATTTGGAAAAATAAATTCGTGTGGTATAGTTGCGCCAATCATAATATTAATCCGCAAGAATCAGCGAGAAAAATCTGCGAGAAATAATAAAGCGTTAGTCCAGCGAATGAACCACCAACCCCGACCGCAGTTTAGGTTCAAACCAAGTGGTTTTCGGCGGCATGATATTTCCCGAATCGGCAATATCAATCAGCTGCTTCATTGAAACAGGGTACAAAGCGAAGGCAGCTTTCATTTCACCACCATCCACCCGTTTTTTCAGTTCGCCAAGTCCACGGATCCCTCCAACAAAATCGATACGGTTGGAAGTTCTGAGATCAGTGATACCCAGAATATTATCCAAAACCAGTCGCGAAAGGATGGTAACATCAAGCACGCCAATCGGATCAGCATCGTTGAACGTTCCCTCTTTTGCCGTCATGGAATACCAGATACCCTCCATGTACAATCCAAAGTTATGCAACGAACCTGGTTTATAAATTTCCGCTCCCTTCTTTTCAATGGTGAATACCGCTTCAAGTTTGTTCAGGAACTCTTGCGGGGATAAACCATTCAGATCCTTGACAACCCGGTTATAATCAATGATTGAAAGTTGATTGTCAGGGAAATGGACAGCAAGAAAGTAATTATACTCTTCCGAGCCGTTGTGATTTGGATTATGGAGTTTCTTCTCATTTCCAACCAGAGCAGCCGCAGCGGTGCGGTGATGCCCGTCGGCAACATAGGTAAATGGAACTTTGGTCTGAAACAGTTTGACTATTCGCTGGTTAACTTCCTGGTCTTCAATAACCCAAAAATGGTGTCCAACGCCATCACTTGCGGTAAAATCATATATTGGTTTGTGAATGCTGATGAAGTTTGCAACAATCTCATCAATCTCCGCAACCGCCGGATAGGTAAAGAAAACGGGTTCCATGTTGGCATTGGTAATGCGAACGTGCTTCATCCGGTCTTCTTCCTTATCTTTTCGGGTAAGTTCATGTTTTTTAATGATCCCGTTCAGGTAGTCGGCAACCCCTGCACATCCCACAATCCCGTATTGGGTTTTCCCATTCATGGTTTGGGCATAGATGTACAACAGTTCTTCGTTTTCGGGTTTCAGCCAGCCCTGTTCTTTGAAAAGTTCAAAATTTTCTTTTGCCTTATCGTAAACCGGCTGTGAATGAATGTCCAGTGATTCAGGTAAATCAATTTCTGGTTTAATGATATGCAGGAGTGAGTATGGGTTTCCTTTTGCCTCTTCCCTTGCTTCTGCAGAGTTCAGTACATCATAAGGCCGCGATGCCAGATCCTTCGCAATGGTAAATGGAGGTCTCAGCCCTTTGAATGGTTTTAAAATAGCCATAGCAGTTTGTAATTTAGTTTTTATGAGTGAATGAAATTAATCCGGACCTTCATCGTCGTCAAGTTCACCTGGTTTGATGCTGCGTTGCAACGAACCAATCAGGGCGCCGATCATCTTGGTCATTTCCATCAGCCGGTTTTTGGATTCATCGTAAGCGCTGCTGCTGATAAATCCACGGCTTTGGCCAATTGTAGACACAACGACACATTCCCTGACAGAACTTTTTGCCATTTTGAGGTAATAAACAAACTGGCTTTTATTGCGGGATGAACCTTCGGCGATGTTTAATGCGATTCCATTGGCAGAAGTCAGAAACCGTTCAAAATACGATTTCATGAATGGATCTTCACGGGTATTCTTAGCCTCTATAAAGACCCAATCGACGTATTCAAGAGCCTTATGGTAAATTCTCAGGTCTTCAAACCTAAAGAAAGTAGTCGGCCTTTCGTGTTCGTTTTCCATGGTTTCAGCTCTTTTAGTTAATGATTAAGTTTAAGATGATTAATCCTTTTAGCGTGCAATAATAGGTAAAATTTAAACCAATGGGTTATTTATTAACCTGAAAAGTTTTATCCCCTTCTTTGATAAAGCTGACAATCTGCCTTGCTGCCGCAATTCCGGCGTTTATATTTGCCTCCTCGGTTTGGGCTCCCATTTTTTTCGGTGTAGAAAAGAATTTGGCTTTAAAACCGGCTTCAATCTCACTTTTATTTGTGGGTTCAACATCTGTAAGGTAAGCAAAATCTTTCCTTTCCTGGAACATTTTCAACAAGTCGGCCTCGTGAATTACCTCGGCTCTTGCCGTATTAACAAGACATGCAGGAATCGGCATCCTTGAAAGCAATGCGTAGTTGACCGACAACTTTGTTTGACTGTTGGCAGGAATGTGCAGGGAGATAAAATGGCAGGTACTGTATAGTTCTTCCACAGTGCCGATCCACTTCACGCCATCTTTTTCTATTTCCTGACGGGAGATAAACGGATCGAAGGCATAAACTTCCATGCCAAACCCCTTAGCAATGCGGGCAACATTTTTTCCCACAAATCCGTAGGCATGAATACCCAGTTTTTTACCCATCAGTTCGCTGCCTGATTTGCCATTGAAGAATCCACGGGCGTAATAGACCATCATACCCAGTGCAAGTTCTGCAACTGCGTTGGAATTCTGACCGGGGGTATTCATCGCAACCACCCCTTTGGCCGTAGCAGCCTGGAGGTCGATGTTATCATAACCAGCGCCGGCACGGACAATAATTTTCAGTCTGGCGCCGGCTTCAATAACGGCTTTGTCAGCTTTATCACTTCGGATGATCACAGCATCAACATCTTCCACCGCTTTGATGAAATCGTCCTGGCTTGTATAATTTTCTAATAGTACTAACTCGAATCCGGCATCTTCTACCACTTTGCGGATACCTTTTACTGCGGAAGCCGCAAATGGCTTATCCGTAGCAACCAATACTTTTGTCATATGATTTTGGTTTAAGAGCCTCATCCTGAAGGATGAGGTTATAAGACATACTTAAGCGTTTATTTTTTCAAATTCGTTCATGGCATCAACCAGGGCCTGCACACTTTCAATCGGCATGGCATTGTAGACTGAAGCTCTGAAACCTCCAACTGATCTGTGACCCTTGATCCCGATCATTCCTTTGGTTTTTGAAAATTCCATAAAAGCATCTTCCTTGTCTTTGTAGGCATCTTTCATCACGAAACAAATATTCATCAGCGACCGACTCTCTTTTGCAACGGTTCCAACGAAAATTTTGCTGTTGTCGATGGCATCGTATAAAAGATTGGCTTTCGCGATATTCATGGCTTCCACGGCTTTTACACCACCGAGACTTTTAATCCAGCGCAATGTTTCGAGGCAGGTAAAGATCGCGAAAACAGGAGGAGTATTGTAAAGCGAAGGTTCTTTGGTATGGGTTGAATAGTTAAGCATGGTTGGAATTTTCCGATCAGCTTTTACCAGTAAATCCTCTTTGATAATCACAAAAGTAACGCCTGCAGGACCCAGGTTTTTCTGAGCGCCCCCGTAAATCATGGCATATTTGGAAACATCGACCGGACGACTGAGGATATCTGATGACATATCGGCAATCAAAGGCACAGGACTGTCCATGTCAACCCTGATTTCTGAACCGTAAATAGTATTGTTGGTAGTGATGTGGAAATAATCGGCATCTGCCGGAATGGTATATCCGGTAGGGACATAACAGAAATTTTTATCGGCAGAAGTTGCAACCACATTGACCTCGCCAAAAAACTTTGCCTCTTTGATGGCCTTCTGGGCCCATACACCTGTTTCGAGGTAAGCCGCTTTTTTATTCAGAAAGTTATAGGGGATCATGCAGAATTGCATGCTGGCGCCTCCGCCAAGAAAAATCACCTGATACCCTTCAGGAATGTTAAGAAGTTCATGAAACAGGGCTACCGTTTCATCAAGAATGGCTTGAAAATCTTTGCTGCGATGAGATATTTCAAGCAACGATAAGCCGATGCCATTTAGGTCGAGAATGGCTTTGGCTGAGTTTTCCACAGCAATGCGGGGAAGGATAGAGGGACCTGCGTTAAAGTTGTACTTTTTCATAAAATGAAGGTTTTAAGTTAAGATCTGCAGTGTTGGATTTAGTACTGCAATAATAAGAAAACAAAGTAAATAAATTTGAAGGTAATTCAAAAAAAACCAAAAATTGTCAATTTTTATTTCGTGCGTCGATTCCGGCAATAAAGGCCCAATGGTTCTGCTTAAACAAAAAGCCATCAAATACATCGCCTGAGGCAACATAAAACTGATACTGACCTTCCATCCGGGGATCGGGAGGAACCATCCTGTCGGCGATAATCATGCGGACTTCACCAACAGTATAGTCAAACGCCCTTTTTTTGCTGTTATATTTCTGCCTGGTTGCCATGGGCTGCAACTCGTATTTCAGCGACATAGATGTGGCAGCTGAGTACCTGAATATAATCCTGGCCATGTTTCCTCCCTTATAATCAGGAAAAATTCTCAGTCCGAAATGAGGGCTGCCATGATCATCAAAGGTAAGCACCTCAATGACTTTTTGGGTTATCAGTGTGTTTTCGCCTGCCCACCCAAGCAGGGTGTAAATTTGTTCACCCGAAGCTGTCTCACCGGGGATGATCTTATAATACAATGCGCCGAACCAATGCAGGTTGTCAAGGAGGGCTGTGTCCGGTGAGGGCAGCGAGTCGGATTTGTCGGTAAGTCGATAAATCATGGGTGGCTCCTGATTAAGAAGCTTTATAAAGCCATAGTACCGGTGTTTCCCGTCAGCAGTTGGAAGATTCCAGTGGAAAATCCTGAATTTGTTGTCAGGAGAAGTAATTTTAATGAGCGTTTTAAGCGAATCAAACGGGTAATTGTCAGAAGAAGGAAATTGAAGCGCCTCAGATAATATATTCGCAAACATTTGATTGAATATATTTTTAGCGCTGTCATCTTTCGCCTGGTTTAAAGAGGTGAGGATCGATTTCAGGGAATCTTCAGCCTGATGGATGGTTTGAAAATGCTGGGCGGAAAGGGGGGAGGAGTTTCCGGTAATCAAGGCTAAAATGAAGGAGAATAGCAACACGCTTAATTTCATTTTCAACTGGTATTAATATGAAAGCCGTTAAATAGAACACAGCAAAGTTAAATACATTGTTCCGAATTTGGAATTTTGGATGTGCCACCTTTGATTACATCAGAAAAATGGCTACGCCGATCCTCCCTTCCCCCGCCTGGGGGAAGAGCCAGGGATGGGGGCTGTTCACCCAATTTCCCCTATCTTTGCAAAAAATCCCCGCATGACCCTGGCCAACCGTATCAAATCCTTTGAAATCCTCGGTGACTTGCTGCGCAGCTATCCTCAAAACTCTGTAGAGGCTGACATGGTGTTGCTTGTTGAGGCAGCCCGGCTGGCATCGGAACGCAACCCCTGGTTCACCCCCAACCACATTGCAATTGCTTTAAACAACTTAGGGCAGGTATTGACGCGTGAAAACCTGGAACGCTGGTTATCGGCGTATGCAGTAAAAATAGAAAGTGTTCATACTCAGAAGAAATTCGGAGTCGTGATGGCTGGAAACATCCCGGCAGTGGGGTTTCATGATTTCCTGTGCGTTTTAATGTCGGGTCATCAACTGAACGCTAAATTGTCATCCTCCGATGACCAGCTTTTACCAGCAATGGCAAACATTCTTTCCCGGCACATGCCTGAATGGCAGGAAAATATTGCTTTTACTTCCGGCAAACTTGAAAATTTCGATGCCATCATTGCCACCGGAAACACGAATACCTCCCGGTATTTTGAATTTTATTTTGGCAGGTATCCCCACATCATCCGGAAAAACCGAAACAGCATTGCTGTTTTATCCGGCCACGAAACCAAAGAAGAATTGCAATGCCTTGCGGACGATATCATGTTGTTTTTCGGCATGGGATGCCGCAGCATTTCGAAAATTTATATGCCGTCAGGGTATATTTTCGAACCGCTGATTCATGCGCTGGGTAAGTATGACTACTTTGCAAATCATCATAAATACCGCAACAACTATGATTATTTCAAATCAATATTCATGGTTGCACAAGTTCCATTCATTGATACCGGGTTTATCTTGCTGAAAGAAGACCCGGAAATTGCCTCGCCCATCGCCGTTCTGCATTACGAATTTTACGACAACCCGGAGGAGGTGGCCGAACGGATCATTCAAAACCTGACATCCATTCAATGCGTGATAAGCAAAATGTCCTTAGGTATCAAAGCGTTAAGCCCGGGTGAAGGACAAAATCCGGCTTTATGGGATTATGCAGATCAAACAGATACCATGGAGTTTTTACTTTCTTGAAATTGATATGAAAAAATCTTTGGAAATCAATTTATAATCATTAATTTTGCACCCTCATAAAAATACCACATTGCAATGAAAAAAGATATTCATCCGAAAGATTACAGACTGGTCGTATTCAAAGATATGTCTAACGAATACACTTTTCTTTCGAAATCAACCGTAAAAACAAAGGAAACCATCGTTTGGGAAGATGGCAAAGAGTACCCGGTGATCAAGTTGGAAATTTCCCATACTTCACATCCTTTCTATACTGGTAAAATGAAATTGGTTGACACTGCCGGTCGTGTGGATAAATTCAAAAGCAGGTACCAGAAACATATCGACAGAAACGCAGCTGGTAAATAAACCTTTGCTACAATATTCTTTAAAGGGCTTCCGTTTTCACAGGGGGCTCTTTTTTTATTTGTTTAATTTCCTAAATTTGCACGAAAGAACCGCTACACTAATCAATACCTTAATTCTACCATAAAATGAATTACATACTGTTTGATGAAAGTATTGTCCGGACAAATTTATTGCCTCTCACCTTTACACGGCCTGTGGCTGATATCAGGGTTGGAATTCTCACCATCCGCGAAAAATGGGAGAAACGACTCAAAGCGACAACCTCTTCGCTTACCGACAGTTACTTGAGCGGGAAATTTCCCATTGTTAAAATGGCAGAAAATGTGCTCATCAATGGCTCCATTTGTCCGAATGATGAAATTATCGAGGCTATAAAACAGTTAAAACCGAATCAAACAGTTGTTTACAAGGACACGATTATTGCTTTGCATGTAACTGCCGAAGAACTCGACAACCTCGGCGATGCAGCTTCCGAAGGTATTGAAGAAATACAGATACTGGAAGCGCCCGTCAAAATCAATCATACCTGGGAAATTTTCTCGAAAAATGAAGTTTCCCTCATCGACGATTTTAACTTGCTGACCAAAGGCAGGAAATCGCAAAAGCTTAGTGATACAAATAAAGTGTTGGGCGCTGAGAATATTTTTATTGAAAAGGGAGCAAAGGTTGAGTGCGCGATCCTCAACGGTACCACCGGTCCGATTTACATCGGCAAAGACACTGAAATTATGGAAGGCGCCATGATCAGGGGGCCATTTGCCTTGTGTGAAGGCGCTCAGGTTAAAATGGCTGCCAAAATTTATGGCCCCACTACGGTGGGTCCTTATTGCCGGGTAGGCGGAGAAATTAACAATTCGGTCCTTTTTGGTTTTTCAAATAAAGCCCACGATGGTTTCCTGGGGCATTCAGTTATCGGGGAGTGGTGCAATCTTGGAGCCGATACAAATACCTCCAATCTGAAAAACACCTATGACCACGTGCGGATCTGGAGTTATGGCAAACAAACCTTTATCAACACCCATCTGCAATTTTGTGGACTGATTATGGGCGATCATTCAAAATGCGCCATAAACACCATGTTCAACACCGGTACCGTTGTTGGGGTAAGCGCTAATGTTTTTGGTTCTGGTTTCCAGCGCAACTTTGTTCCTTCCTTTACCTGGGGAGGTACTGCCGGTCATACCAATTACAGTATTAAAAAGGCAATGGAGGTGGCTGAAATTGTATTTAAACGCCGCCGTCGTACTTTTGATGAAGTTGAAAGAGATCTCCTCACAAGTGTTTACACCATTACCCTGAAGAACAAATTCCTTTAAAATGTAGTCACCAATTTCGTGGCACATTTATTGTCATAATCATTTCCCCTGAAGTTTTTCGGGGTAAATGATATATTGTCTTTTCGAAAAATATGAATAATCAAATGGAGCATAACTCACTGATGTTTTCTGACCTGATTGATTCGGAAACAGAATTTATTCCTTTATTGTCATCGGAGGATGAAGAAACGATGAATACCGAGGAGGTTCCCGAGGTTCTTCCGATTCTTCCGTTGCGCAATACCGTTCTTTTTCCGGGTGTAGTAATTCCCATCACCGTTGGCCGTGACAAGTCAATCAAACTTATCCGTGAGTATTACAAAGGAACCCGTATCATCGGAGTAGTTTCTCAAAAAGATGCCAACGTTGAAGACCCTGAATTTGATGACCTGAACAAAATAGGCACCGTAGCATACATCATCAAGATTTTACAGATGCCCGATGGAAGCAATACTGCCATTATTCAAGGCAAACGGCGTTTTGCGATTAATGAAATGATCCAGTCGGAACCCTATATCATGGCTTCCGTAACAGCCTTCGAGGCTCCTGTGAACATTCCTACCGACAATGGGGAATTCAGCGCACTCATTGCCTCCCTGAAAGATCTTGCCATTCAAATCATTACAAAATCCCCCAATATTCCATCGGAGGCTGCTTTTGCCATCAAGAATATTGAATCACCCTCATTTCTGGTTCATTTTATTTCATCGAACCTGAATGTTGATCTGATCGAGAAACAAAAATTGCTGGAAGTTGCCGATTTAGTTGATTGTGCAAATCTAGTCCTTACCCTGTTAACCAAAGAGCTTCAGGTAGCCGATCTGAAACAGCAGATTCAGAATAAGGTTAAAACTGACATGGATAAACAACAGCGTGATTTTTTGCTGAATCAACAGTTGAAAACCATCCAGGAAGAACTTGGCGGAAGTCCCAATTCCCAGGAAATTAATGCGCTGCGTGAACAGGCAAAAGATAAGAAATGGGCAAAAGAAGTTTCCGACGTCTTTGAAAAGGAGATGAGCAAATTGCAGCGGATGCATCCGATGGCCGCTGAATATTCCATCCAAACCAACTACCTTGAAACCCTTGTGCAACTTCCCTGGGGGGAGTTTACACCCGATAATCTTGATCTGCACCATGCTCAGCAAGTGCTTGACGAAGACCATTTTGGATTGGAAAAGGTTAAAGAACGCATCATCGAACATCTCGCTGTAATCAAACTGAAACGCGACCTTAAATCACCGATATTGTGCCTGGTTGGCCCTCCGGGGGTTGGAAAAACATCACTGGGGAAAAGCATTGCCCGGGCGCTCGGACGCAAATATACCCGCATGTCATTGGGCGGACTCCGCGATGAATCGGAACTTCGGGGTCACCGCAAAACATACATTGGCGCAATGCCTGGCCGTATATTGCAAAGTCTGAAAAAGACCAAATCATCGAACCCGGTTTTTGTATTAGACGAAATCGACAAGGTGATGGGGATGAACATCAATGGAGATCCCCAGGCTGCTTTGCTTGAAGTGCTTGATCCTGAACAGAACAGCACTTTTTATGACAATTATCTGGAGATTGAATATGATCTTTCCCGGATTATGTTTATAGCCACTGCCAACACGCTGAGTACCATCCACCCTGCTTTGCGCGACAGGATGGAAATAATCGACATCCCCGGATATCTGGTGGAGGAGAAGTTGGAGATTGCCAAACGACATCTGTTACCCAAACAGTTTCTGGAACATGGAATCAAGAAAAACCAGCTTCAGTTCAGCGATGATCTGATAACCAAAATCATTGAGGATTACACACGGGAATCGGGCGTGCGCATGCTTGAAAAGAGCATTGCCAAGGTAATCCGCAGTAAGGTGATCGCCATTGTTTCCAGGGAAAAGTTTAACAAAAAACTTGTTCCGGCCGATCTCAAAAAGATCATGGGTATTCCCATATTTCAGGCCGACAAGTATATCTCCAATGATGTTGCCGGTGTTGTTACCGGGTTGGCATGGACCATGGCCGGTGGCGAAATACTTTTTGTTGAAGTCAGCCTGAGCAGGGGAAAAGGGGAGCTTACCCTGACGGGAAACCTCGGAGATGTGATGAAAGAATCTGCCTCTATCGCACTGGCTTATCTGAAAGCTCATTCTGAAGTATTTGGAATCGATCCCGGGGTATTTCAGCACTGGAGTGTGCATATTCATGTTCCGGAAGGGGCAACACCCAAAGACGGACCTTCGGCCGGGATTACCATGTTTACGGCTCTGGCTTCTGCTTTTACCCAATTCAAAGTGGGCGAGCGCCTTGCCATGACCGGTGAAATTACTTTGCGTGGCAAAGTGTTGCCGGTAGGAGGGATCAAGGAAAAGATGCTTGCCGCGCGACGGGCAAATCTCACCGATATTATTTTGTCAAAAGAGAATAAAAAGGATATTGAAGAGATCAAACCGGAATATATCCAGGGGCTGACGTTCCATTATATCGATGAGATGCAGGAGATCAGGGATCTGGCGCTTCTGAAAGAGCAGGTGAAGAATCCGCTGAAATTAACCTATGATAAATAGGCAACTTACCTGACTACAACTATCCTCTTTGTATCTGTGAAGATACCTGCTTCCATTTTAATAAAATAGATTCCGGGCATCAACCCCGGATTTGACAATTCAAATCTGTAAAAACCTGGCGTGTGCAGCCTGTTTACCGGACAATTCAACAATTTCCCATTGCTGTCATAAACTGAAATGGCAACCGTTTCTTCAGCGCCAACTTCGTATGATACCATCGTATGATTCGTGAATGGGTTAGGCTCATTCTGGTTGAGTTTAAATCCTTGTCTTCCCTGGATTGTTTTAATGCCGTAAATGGTGGTGGCTTGTTTGAGCAGGATATTCCGATATGGATCAAACACCATATTAATTGGTTTTTTAGAAAAACTGAAAGCAAATTCCTGGTTATTAACATCATTCATAACCTGTACGATGGTATCCGTGGCATCGTTGAAACTTATTTTAACCTGCACCGGCATTTTGAAAAATGCGGCATTTGTCTGGGTTTGGCTCAGTTTAAAGGGTAAACGCCAGGAGTTTTCACCCAGGCTATCAATTTCAAAGGTGTTTTGATAAACGGGATGATTCGGGCCATACACCCATTCGTCAAAAAACCAGTTCAGGTCCTGACCTGCATCCTGATTCACTTTTTCTACAAAATCGTGGGTGAAGGCATTTTTAAACATCAGATTGGTGTCGGTTGCATAATCCTGCATCACCCTGAAAAATGTATTGTCGCCCAATACATATCTCAGCTGAAAAAGCACACAAGCCCCCTTATTGTAGGTAATTGCCTGGTTATACAACGTATTGCCGTTGGGCGTAATGTAAGCCCACAGGGGATGGTATAGCGGCCATCCCGGATTATGAGCCAGGTAATAGGAAGCAAGAGCGTTCATACTGTTCTTGTAGGCCTCAAAGCCTGCCGAATGTTCAACCCACAGGTTTTGGCAATAAGTTCCAAAGCCCTCGTTCAGCCAGATGTCGGCCCAGGTACCACAGGTAATCAAATCGCCAAACCATTGATGGGAGTGTTCGTGGGCAATCAGATTGGCATCATCGTATCCGCCCGGCATCAGGTTCACCATGCTTTGGTTTTCCATTCCTCCCCAGGCAAAAGAGCTGTTGAGGGTCGCAAATCCAATTTTTTCAAACGGATAATCTCCGAATCTTTCAGCGAAGTAATTGGTGATGGGGATTATTGTGCTGTCAGCAATCGCAAGCTTTTCACCTGACTTATAATAAATTTTTACCGGAATGCTGTCGTCAGGTTTGGATAGCTTGTGCCAGTACTTTGTATGAATCTGAAAATTAACACTTGAGGTAAAGGTTATCAGATAAGTTGCCACAGGGATATTGCTGATCCAATGATAGGTGAGCGTATCTCCTGACAGGGTCGAGTCGGCGAGGAGTCCGGTTGAACCAAGCCTGACCGAAAGTGGAACCCGGGCAAGCAACTCCCAGGTAGCCTTGTCGGACGGGCGATCCCAGCAAGGCAGCCATTTCCTGGCGCCTTCAGGCGGTGAGTCGGTAAAAACAAATCCCGAACTGACATAAAAGCCAGCGTCAGTGATATTTTTATGCCTGTAATAAATGAGAATACTCACCACTTCCCCGGGCGAATAGGTTCTTTGAAGCGTAACAGTTAAAATATTCGAGACATGGGTAAAGGAAACAGCTGCCAACCTGACAGAATCAATCGTTAACGATGCCGTATTCGCGTTCAGTTGGATGGAATTCAAGGTTGAATCAACCCTGAACGTAATCACTTCACTGGCGGTGAAGGTTTTCGGAAAAGGAGTTTGATAACACTGGTACAAGGTGATATCCAGCTTGTACTTCAAAACGTCGAAACTGTGGCTGGTATAAAAGTGGGTCGTATCTGCCGGTTTAAGCATAACCGGTGATGAATGAGCAACAGATGCAACCGACAGCGCCAGCCACAGGATGGATATAAAATACGTTTTCATATTCCTATTTGATGATGACCAGCTTTTTCACCAATTGCGTATTCCCGGCTGTCAGTTTATAAAGATAATTGCCGGGTGCAAGACCTGAACAATCAACGTTGATTTCATATTCACCAGCGGGTTGCAGTTTGTCAACCTGTTGCATCATTAAAACTCCCAACATATCGCTGATTTCCAGTTTTACTTTCAAAGGTTCGTCAATTGCATAACGAATACGGGTTGTGTTTCCGGCAGGATTCGGAGAATTCTGTGATAAACTTGCATGGGCAGTTTTTGAAATGTTGTCAGGAACGCCGACAAGGGTATTTCCTGCTTTGAGTACAATTTGCCTGTCGGGGTCAAACTTGAACACGAAAGGCTGTTTATTAAACGTCCAGGAGAACTGCTGCGAGTTTACATCATTCATGATATAC
This sequence comes from Bacteroidota bacterium, assembly GCA_037139855.1. Lineage (GTDB taxonomy): Bacteria > Bacteroidota > Bacteroidia > Bacteroidales > FEN-979 > CAIVAT01. The sequence continues at coordinate 14,438 of JBAXFM010000002.1, read as the reverse complement.
AATGTCGTATCGGTGGCATCGGCAAATCTTACCAGCACTTCAACCGGCATTTTGAAGAACGGGGGATTGGTTTGTACCTGTTGCATAAAGAAATTAACCTTCCACTGACCATTACCGATATCCTCAAAGTTGTAGGTATTCTGGTAAACCGGATGATTCGGTTGATAAATCCATTCATCAAAAAACCAGTTGTAATCAGCGCCAGAAACCTGGTTCACCTTTGCAATAAAATCAGGAATTGTTGCGGAGTGGAATTTCAGGTTGGTGTCAGCACAATATGTTTTCAGTGTTTGAAAAAACAGGGGATCACCCAGCACATACCGCAGTTGATGCAGCACACAAGCGCCTTTTGCATAGGTGATTGCATAATTAAACAGGGTATTGACCGGTGGGGTTGTTGTTGCCCAGGAAGGATCTGAGATCGGCCAGCCCGGGTTACTTCCAAGATAACTGCTTGCCTCATTGTTGATGGAGGTTTTATAAGCAGAATAACCGCCATAACTTTCGTACCAGAAAGCCTCTGACCATGTGGCAAAACCTTCATTCAGCCAGATGTCGGCCCAGGTACTGCAGGTAATCATGTCGCCAAACCACTGATGGGCAAATTCATGGGCAGCCAGACTTTCACTCCAGCAACCAGGACACAGGCTGGTAAGTGTTTGGTTTTCCATGCCTCCCCAGGCAAAATCGGAGTTGAGGGTTGCAAACCCATTTTTATCGAATGGATGCTCAATGAAATTCTGTGAATACCAGGTCGTCATGGCAGGCATGATGGCCATTACCCCTGAAGGATCTTCACCGGTGTTAAAGTAATATCTCAAAGGAACGCTGTCGGCGGGATTGCTCAATTTGTGCCAATAACCAATGTTCAACTGGTAATTGACTTTTGAAGTGATCACCATCAGGTACGTGGCAACATTCTGGTCTGAAATCCAATGATAGGTAAGAAAATCACCCACAAGGGTCGAATCTGCCAGTCGTCCGTTGGAGCCAAGCCGTACATTTGCTTTGACTTTTGCCATGAGTTCGAACAAGGCTTTATCCGAAGGACTGTCCCAGCATGGGAACCATCTGCGGGCCCCTTCGGGCTCACAATCGGTGAATACGAATCCTGAATTTACATAAAAAGCATTATCCGAAACATTTTTATGCTGGTAGTAAATTTTAACATCAACCAGTTCACCAACATTATATGTCCTGTTGAGCTGGATGGTCACCAGGTCATTGGCGTGTGTGAATGTTACACCGGCAAGTCTCACGGAATCAATGATCAATGAGAAGTTCTCCGCATTCAGTTTAATTGAATTCAACGTGGAATCTACTTTAAAACGGAGGATCACAGATCCGGTAAAACTTTTGGGGTAAGGCGATGAATAACAATTGTACAGGTCCACATTCATCGTATATTTGATCACATCGAAGGAGTGTTTGGGGCCTGAATTGTTGTTCATGGGTTTACCCGGCAGGTTTCGGGATGAGGATTTTTTCATGGAACAATAAGATGAACCTTTCATGGTCGAAAAATCCTGGGCATTTGAAAAGAGAAAAAATGAGAAGAGCAGAATTGTCAGTACTGAGCGAAGTTTCATGGAATTTAGATTAGTAGGTGAAAGAATTAACAAAATTAATGGTTTTTTTCTGATATTTTTGCGTTGACCTTATGAATAAAACAAACCTGCTTTTTTTTGTCTCTTTTACCTTGCTGTATTCCTGCTCTGATTACGATCAGCAACAAGGTAAAACGGTATTTCGTTACAATGAGGCCGCCAATATTTCAACGCTGGATCCTGCCTTTGCCCGCGATCAGGCCATTACCTGGGCAGCAAATCAACTGTATAACGGGCTGGTGCAACTGAATGACCGATTGGAAACCCAACCATGCATCGCAAAGTCATGGAGTGTTTCGGAGTCGGGCCTCGATTATGTTTTTCACCTACGCGGTGATGTGTTTTTTCATGACAGTCCGGCATTTCCCGGGGGTAAGGGCCGCAGGGTGGCAGCCGGTGACTTTGTGTTTTCGTTTAAGCGGATCATCGATCCCAGGGTGGCATCTCCAGGTGTATGGCTGTTCAATAATATCAGAAAATTAGCACTATCCGACGCATTTGAAGCGCCGGATGACTCCACATTCATCATTCACCTTGAAACGCCTTTTCCGCCTTTTCTGCGCTTGCTCAGCATGCAGTATTGTTCCGTATTGCCACAGGAGGCGGTGGCTTATTATGGCACTGAATTTCGGAGAAACCCTGTTGGAACAGGGCCTTTCATGTTTAAAATGTGGCAGGAAGGGGTAAAGCTGGTTTTGCTGAAGAATCCGAAATATTTTGAAAGAAAGAACGGACAGCGTTTGCCTTTTCTGGATGCCGTGGCCATCACATTTGTTCCCGACAAGCAATCTGCCTTCCTGGAGTTTATAAAAGGGAACCTTGATCTGATGTCGGGGATTGATCCGACCTATAAAGATGAGTTGCTCACCAGGGAAGGCAAGCTTCAACCTGAATATTTGTCAAAGATTGATTTGATCACACAGCCTTACCTCAATACAGAATACCTTGGATTTATGGTTGGAGGAACCGACCGTAAAATGCAGGATCAAATTCCCGTGAAGGAGATCAGGAAGGCCATCAACATGGCCTTCGACCGAAAAAAGATGATCCGTTATCTGCGCAACAACATTGGCGTTCCGGGTTGCCAGGGAATAACGCCAAAAGGCTTGCCTTCCTTCGATTCCACGCATGTTTTTTACGATTACAATCCCGACAGGGCCAGGCAATTGCTTGCGTTAGCCGGTTATCCGCAAGGGGCCGGCCTCCCGGTCATCACCCTGACTTCCACCGCCGATTACCTTGATATTTGCAAATATATCCAGCATCAGGTTTCAGCATTGGGAATAGAGATGAAGATTGAGGTAAGTCCGCCTGCCGCCGTGAAAGAGATGAAATCGGAGGCGAAACTGCCTTTTTTCCGGGCATCCTGGATCGCTGACTATCCCGATGCCGAAAACTACCTCTCCATGTTTTATTCAAAAAACTTATGCCCGAAAGGCCCGAATTATACCCATTTTTCCAATCCGGATTTTGACAGGTTGTATGAAAAAGCCATGTCAACCGTCAATGATTCAGTCAGATTCAGTTACTACCGGCAAATGGAAAAAATCATGATGGATGAGGCGCCGGTGGTAATTTTATACTATGATCAGGTGCTGCGGTTTGTTCAAAAAAATATTCGTGGACTTGGGAGCAACCCCATGAACCTGCTGACCCTCAAATATGTTAAAAAGTCAAAGTAAGTCCGTCATAGGCTAATTTTACGTAATCAGGCAATTCTTTACTGACGGATTCATACGTGCCCATCTGGTGGCTGATGTGTGTGAGATAACCTTGTTCCGGTTTGAACTCCTCCATCAGGGCAAGCGCCTCCTCCAGGTTAAAATGAGAGTAGTGTTTCTGTTTTCTCAGTGCATTCAGCACAATTATTTTCGATCCCTTGATTTTTTCCTTTTCCTTTTCCGGAATTTTCACCGCATCGGTGATATAGGTGAAATCCCCAAACCGAAAACCGTAAACAAAATGATCGGGACTGAAATGCAGGGCTTTTATCGGCGTGATTTTCTGTTCATGAATGAAAAATGGTTTATTTGTCAGCGTATGCAACACAATTTCAGGAACGCCCGGGTAAGGGTTCTTTTCAAAAGCGTAAGAAAATTCCAGTTTAATGATGCGTTGAACCTTGATACTGGCATAAACTTCGGCAGGCCTGCGGTTGATATAGTTGAATGCCCGCACATCGTCAAGGCCGCCGAGATGATCCTTATGTCCGTGTGTTACGAGGATGGCATCAATGGACTGGAATTTTTCGCGCAGCATTTGTTGCCTGAAATCAGGGCCGCAGTCTATGATAATCCTCCAGTCATCCTGTTCGACTGCAATGGACGAACGCAATCGTTTGTCGCGTGCATCGGTGGACTTGCAGACTACACAATTACATGCGATAACAGGAACCCCCTGGGAAGTGCCCGTGCCTAAGAATCTGATAACCATTGATTAAAGTTTTTATTATTCGTAAAACGAGTTTTAATCTGCGAAAATCTGCAACATAATCAGCGGAAATCTGCGTGAACCCCTGCGTGAACCACTACAAAATTATGCTTTATTAACAATATCGGCTATACTTTGTTTTCCAGGCAAGCGTTTATTAAAAACCAGGTTGCATATTGTTAGGTCTGCAAAGAATCATTAACTTTGCAACTCAGTCTTAATGAATAATTAACTGAAAATTATGTTTGGTAATCTTAGAATTAAAATTGGTCAATACTATTATAGAAGGGATTTATCCCGTTCAGAACGTCAGTGTCAAATGACGAATCTGAAAGATGCCAAAAGGATTGGCATCCTGTACACCCTTGATGATGTACCTGATTATGAACGTGTTTCAGAGTTTGTATCACAATTACAGGGCGAACATAAAGAGGTGAAAGCGTTGGGATTTGTACAGAATAAAAACCTCGTACAGCGTTTTTTACCAAAATTATCCTACGATTTCTTTTCAAAACGCGACCTTACATGGTTTTACAAACCGATCCATACCCAGGTTAAGGACTTTATTGAAAAAGAATTTGATTTGCTGATTGATTTGAGTTTGCAGGATAATTTTCCGTTAAAGTATATTTCCGGTTTATCAAAAGCACTGTTCCGGGTAGGTAAGTTTTCTGAAATAAACACAGAATATTATGATCTGATGATTGATATGAAGCCAACCATGACTTCGGAGGAATATCTCGGACAGGTTCAGCATTATCTCACTGTTATCAAGACACATGCGAAAAGGATACCATAAATTCAAGGGAACAGGCGTAGCCATTGTAACGCCTTTTAAAAAATCAGGAGCCATTGATTTTGAAGCTTTTGAAAATATTCTAAACCATTGTATTCATGGAGGGGTTGATTTCATTGTTTTACTTGGAACAACAGGTGAATCTTCCACCATTTCAAAACCTGAAAAAAAAGCCCTGATAGAGTATTCCGTCAAAGCTATCAATAAACGGGTACCTCTTGTTGTCGGCATCGGTGGCAACAGTACCTCCGATGTTGTTATTGCGATACATGGTACTCCGTTCAAAGGGGTTGATGCCATTCTGTCGGTTTGTCCCTACTATTCAAAACCGCAACAGGAAGGCATCTATCAGCATTTCAAGATCATAGCTGAAGCCAGCCCCGTTCCGGTGATTTTATATACGGTACCTGGCCGGACCAGCAGCAACATCTCTGCCGCCACCACATTACGGCTGGCAAAAGACTGTTCGAATATTGTCGGAATTAAGGAAGCCTCAGGTAATTTTGACCAGATATTTCAGGTTATAAAAAACCGGCCAAAGGATTTTCTGGTTCTTTCCGGAGATGACGGGTTAACACTTCCATTGATTGCCGCAGGAGCCGACGGGGTTATTTCCGTCACGGCCAATGCATATCCCAAAGAATTTGCTGAGATGGTCAAACTGGCACTTGACGGGAATGTTAAACCTGCCAGAAACTTACATTACAAACTGATTGATTTTACCAACGCATTGTTTGCAGATGGAAGTCCTTCGGGAATCAAAGCCGCTTTAGAGATTAAAAAGCTTTGTCATAATTATTTAAGACTTCCGATGGTTCCTGTTAATCAGGAGACAAATAAACTCATTCATCACTGCATTGATCAAATTGAAAAATAATATGAAAAATCTTTACATTGGGTTGCTGGTATTCATGGTAGCAGGGTTTACCATACCGGTCATGTCACAGGATTCCGGGGTTCAACTGCTTGATAGTCTTTTCCGCGACAGGGGTGAAATCTATTTCACCTTCAAAATTTCAGATAAGGACGAAATCCATCACCTCACACGGCTTATTTCCATTGACAATGTAAAAGGTAAAACTGTACATGCCTATGCCGGCAGGAAACAGTTTTCCGAGTTTTTACGTTATGATATTGCATATACCATTCTGCCTCACCCGGGGTTGTTATTGAGTAAAAAGGAGGTCAGCGAGCGGAGCCAGGCAGGGTTGAAGGATAGCCGTACCCTCTGGAATTTTTATCCGACTTACCAGGAATATATCGATTTCATGGTTGGTTTTGCTGCATCGTATCCTGCAATTTGCAAGCTTGACACCGTCGGGCAATCTATCCAGGGCCGTCAGATCCTGGCCGTTAAAATCAGTAAGAATGTCAACCAGGAAGAAGCAGAGCCGCAGTTTTTGTATACCTCATCCATCCATGGCGATGAAACAACCGGGTACATTTTGATGATGCATCTTATTGATTACCTTTTGTCAAATTATGGCATTGATCCTGCTATTACTGAGTTGGTCAACACAACAGAAATTTGCATAAACCCACTTTCCAATCCCGATGGTACATACCGTGGCGGTAACAATTCGGTTTACGGCGCCGTTAGATACAACGCCAACAACATCGACCTGAACCGTAATTTTCCGGATCCCAAAGTCGGGCAACACCCCGATGGCAATGCCTGGCAAAAGGAAACTATTGCCTGGATGGCTTATGCGGACAATAATCATTTTTCAATGTCGGCCAATTTTCATGGCGGCGCTGAAGTTTTCAACTATCCATGGGATACATGGTCAAAACTGAATGCCGATGATGACTGGTGGCAGTTTGTAGGCAGGGAATGGGCGGATACGGTACATGTACATGGTCCTGTTGGTTATTTCACTGATCTTATGAATGGAATTACCAACGGGTATGCCTGGTATGAACTGAATGGAGGCCGGCAGGATTATATGAATTACTGGCATAGTTGCCGTGAAGTAACAGTTGAAATATCAAATACAAAATTATTACCTACGTCTCAGTTAATACCTTTCTGGGGGTACAACTACCTGTCTTTTTTGAACTATATCAAAGAGGCGAATTATGGCTTTAATGGAATCGTTACAGATACCGTAACTGACGAGCCCCTTGCAGCGAAGGTATTCATCAATGGCCACGATAAGGATTTTTCGGAAGTGTATTCTCGCAATACAACAGGCTTTTACGCGCGTCCCATTTATGAAGGAAATTATGATGTAACCTTTACATCTCCCGGATATTTTGCAAAGACGATTAAAAACGTCAATGTATCCAAACGGAATACAACCCATTTAGATGTACAGCTACGGCCACTAACCTATGATGCCCAGGATAAAAGCGTTGTTTCTGTGTTGGTTTATCCTAATCCTTCCGACGGCCATTTCCGGTTGATATTGCCGGAAAATCCGATCAATCCATCCTGTTCCATCCAGATTATCAACACACTTGGATCTGTGGTTTATTCTTCGGAGGTAACCCGGTTTTCGGGAAATTCGACTGTTGAGATCACCGTTCCGAATCTATCGAATGGCCTTTATTATCTGAAATTCAACTCAGGTTACCGGATTTATCTCGATAAACTGATCATAAAAAAGTAGGAAATACAGCTAAAGTCTTATTCCAAATCCCAATACAAGCCGGTAAAGGAGTACAAACACTACAGCAATTATTGGTAAGCTAATCCTGAATTTATTTTCCTTCTGCTCTTCATCGAAATACATGTCTTCCATGCCGATACTTCTTATCAGGACAGGGATGAGGATCAGAATCATGGAGGCATTAACAGCAAAGTCAAAAAGACTGAATTGCGGTATTTTTATCAGCATGATGACGATGTTGCCAATAAAATACGGAAGGAAAAACTGCAGGAAAATGAATTTCAAGCGGTAAGTCCTTCGTAAATCATTAAAATAAATGTTGGCTGAATAAAGCGCCTGACGTGTTAACACGAGTCCGGTAGTAAACATGGCGACGAATCCCAGAATGGTCAGGATGACCTTCCCTGTATCCATAACAAACATATAAAGAATTACAAATCCAAATCCTTTATTCAGGATTGCACCAATGAGTATCTCGCCAAAAAATCGTGTCAGTGAATGAAAAATCATCCACAAGAGCAGCAAACGCATGATCCCGGTTTCTGTTTCAACGGCCCGGTACAGGATATATAAAAACACCGACAATACCAACATGGCGATAGGGCCACTGCTGAAAACTCCTGATACTGAGTCGGGCGTCCAGTCGATCCCCCTGATCAGATAATCAACATCATTGTAGTAAACCCGAACGGGAATGTTGAATAAAATAGCGGTATAACCTGTTATAAACAGGTTAAGGATATAAATGAAAAGATAAGCAATAAGAAAAAGCAGACAAGAGTTTATGGAAATCGTTCTGAATGTCTCATTCGGGATGTCGGTTGATGTGACGCTACCCGGTTTTGATAAAGAGAAAAGAGAGCCTGTTTTAGCAAGAAATCGGATTTTACGGTATCCAACGTAAATTCTGTTTCCGGAAGAAAAAAACCGTTTTTGCATTATTAAAATTTATCAGCAAGCGCCGGAATTCCCCCTAATGTGTACTTTTGTTCATCAAGATTTTTCCGCACCGCCGCAAACGCTGCAATGGTAATTTTAACATCTTCCAGGGTATGCGCAGCAGTTGGAATAAGCCGAAGCATGATGATGCCTTTGGGTACCACAGGATAAATAACCACCGAGCAAAAGATTCCGAAATTTTCACGCAAATCAGCGATAACCTGGGTAGCTTCGATCGGGCCGCCTTTTAAAAATACAGGGGTAACCGGAGATTGTGTTTTGCCGATATCAAAGCCATTTTCGCGCAATCCTGTTTGCAGGGCTGAAACAATTGTCCAGAGTTGTTCCCTCAATTCGGGGTGTGTACGAATCATATCGAGTCGTTTCAATGAACCAACAACCATGGGCAACGGCAGTGACTTTGCATAGATTTGCGAACGCATTTTGAAGGTGAGGGCTTTGATAATCCTCTTTTCACTGGCTACAAAAGCCCCGATCCCTGCCATGGCTTTGGCAAATGTTCCAAAATAGACATCTACGCCGTCCATCACATTTTGCTCCTGGCTCGTACCTGCGCCAGTGCTTCCCATGGTTCCAAAGCCATGTGCATCATCAACTAAAAGTCTGAAACCATATTTTTCCTTGAACTGAAGAATGCCTTTCAGATTCCCCAGATCACCGGGCATTCCAAAAACACCTTCGGTAATCACCAGAATTCCACCGCCTGATGCATCGGCGACCTTTTTAGCATGAATGATCTGGGCTTCAAATTTTTCCATGTCATTGTGTGGAAAAACGAAACGTTTCCCGATGTGTAAACGCAGTCCGTCAAGGATGCAGGCATGTGATTCAGAGTCGTATACCACAACATCATGACGATCGAGCATTGAGTCGATGATCGACACCATGCCCATATATCCGAAATTTAGCAAGTAGGCAGCTTCTTTGTTTTCAAATGCCGCCAATTCCTGCTCCAATTGCTGGTGATAGCTTGTTTGACCAGACATCATGCGGGCGCCCATGGGCGCTGCAAGTCCAAACTGCTCAGAGGCGGCAGTATCTGCTTTTCTGATTTCAGGATGATTTGCCAGTCCAAGATAATTGTTCAGACTCCATACCAATACCGGTTTTCCCCTGAAATACATACGATTTGAAATGTCTCCTTCCAGCTTAGGAAAAGAATAATATCCATAACCCTGATCGGCATATTGGCCCAGAGGCCCCATGTTACCTGAAACTTTGTCGAAAATATCCACTGTTATGATGAATTAAGTTTAATAATTATAATTTGTTTCTCCGGGTGCAAAAGTACCAAAAAACAAATACTTTTTCAACCTGCAAACCGTTAGTATCTGTTTAAATTATGATTTTTCGACATAAAGTTGTAATTTTGCACCATGAAATATAAGGCCATTTTTTTTATAGGTTTCTCTCTGCTGCTCTCATTGTCTGCATGTAAATTCCAAAAAATGCTGAAGAGTGGATCTGTGGATGAAAAATATGAATTAGCAGTAAAGTTATATTCTCAAAAAGATTATTCAAGAGCGCTTCAGTTGTTTGATCAGTTAACCGGGGCTATGCGGGCGACCGACAAGGCGCAGAAGATTGCCTATTATTACTCCTTTTGTTATTACAATCAAAAGGATTATACCCTTGCAGCCTATTATTTTAAACGTTACACCAGTAATTATCCTAATTCACCGGAAGCTGAAGAATGTATGTTTCTGAGTGCATATTGCAATTATCTAAGTTCTCCTGAATACAGCCTTGACCAAACGATTACCTATGATGCGCTCAAGGAATTACAACTGTTTACCAATACCTATCCCACCAGTAAAAGGGTATCGGAGTGCAATGATCTGATGGACAAGCTCAGACTGAAACTGGAGATGAAGGATTACAAGATCGCGAAATTGTTTTACCGGATGGATGATTATGCTGCGTCTATTCAAATGCTGGGAAACATTCTGAAAGATTACCCGGATACACCCCACAAAGAAGAGGTGCTCTTTCTTGTGGTTAAATCTTACCACAAATTTGCCAAAGAAAGTATCTTTGAAAAACAAAAGGATCGTCATCTCAAGGCTATTGTTGCCTATAACGAGTTTGTGGCCCAGTTTCCTGAAAGTAAATTTATTGCGGAAGCTCGAGATTTGAAGGAACGATCGAAAAAAGAACTGGAGTTAATTTATACCAGAGATCAAAATAAAGCGAATCAGGAAAATAACCGGATTCAATTACCCAAATAAACAAAATGACCATGGATTATAAAAAAGTAAAAACCGATGTTCATGCAGTAACCCGTAATATTGAAGACTTTACTGCCGGAACGAATAATATGTATGAAACGGTTGCTGTTATTTCCAAACGCGCAAATCAAATAGGTCTGGAAATAAAAGAAGAACTAAACCAAAAGTTATCTGAATTTGCAACCACCACTGATAATCTTGAAGAGGTATTTGAAAATCGTGAGCAGATCGAGATTGCAAAATATTATGAGCAACTTCCAAAACCGACGTTGATTGCTATCCATGAATATCTGAACAACGAAGTGTACTTTCGCAATCCTCACAAAGAACGGCCGGAGGATTTCTAACATTAACTTTTTGAGTCATGTTGAAGGGGAAAAAAATTGTTGTCGGTATCACCGGTAGCATTGCAGCTTATAAAATCCCATTCCTTGTCAGACTTCTCATCAAGGAAGGAGCGGAGGTGCGTGTCATCATGACTCCTGCTGCAACCGATTTCGTAACCCCGTTAACCTTGGCCACACTTTCGCAACATGCGGTGATTGTTGCGCCGTTTAAAGCCCAAGACGGGGAATGGAATAATCATGTTGAACTTGGACAATGGGCTGATGTCATGATTTTTGCACCTGTCACAGCCAATTCACTTGGTAAAATGGCTCACGGCATTGCCGATAATTTTGTTGTTACGGCCTATCTGTCGGCAAAATGTCCGGTTTTTATTGCCCCGGCGATGGATCTGGACATGTATGCACACCCTTCTACCCAAAACAACATCAGCATTCTGAAATCTTTTGGCAATTTCATCATTGAACCGCAGGTTGGCGAGTTAGCCAGCGGATTGTCTGGACCAGGGCGCCTGGAAGAACCCGAAGCAATACTTCAGATTGTCATAAAACATTTCAAACAGGGGCAGGTCCTGAATAAAAAAAAAATTCTCATAACGGCAGGCCCCACTTATGAGAAAATTGACCCCGTGAGGTTTATCGGAAACTATTCAACAGGGAAAATGGGGTTTGCACTTGCCAGTGAAGCAGCACAAAGAGGAGCTCAGGTAACCCTGGTAACCGGTCCTGTAAATCTGACCATCAGCCATCCCAATATCGATCGGATTGATGTTGAATCAGCGGAAGAGATGTATCAGGTATGCATGCAGGAAGCTGCGCTGGCTGAAATTGTGATTATGTCTGCCGCAGTGGCAGATTATACCTGCAAACAGCAATCACAGGTAAAGCTTAAAAAGAGTCAAGCCGCGTTCGTACCCGAACTTACTCCTACCAGGGATATTCTGAAAGAACTAGGGGCCAGGAAAACAAAAGACCAGATTCTTGTAGGATTTGCATTGGAAACCGATAATGAAGCAGAAAATGCAAAAAGCAAATTAATCTCCAAAAATCTTGATTTTATTGTACTTAATTCCTTGAAGGATCAAGGTGCGGGTTTTGGACTTGAAACCAATAAAATCAGTATCATTGACCGTTCCGGCACAGTGCATCAGGGCAAATTGCAAAGTAAGGTGGCTGTCGCTGCTGAAATTCTCGATTTCATCGTAAAAAACAGACCTATTCAACCATGACACGAATCATAGCTTTTCTGGTAATCTTTCTGAGTGCAATCTCCTCCGGTTTGCGTGCACAGGAACTCAATTGTATGATCAGCATCAATACCGACAAACTGTCAGGTACGGATAAAAAGGTGTTTGAAACTTTACAAAATGCCTTATATGAATTTGTGAATAACCGTAAATGGTCGAATTTTAATTTTAAACAAGAAGAACGGATCGAATGCACCATGATGTTAACGATCAACGACCGTTTGACTGCAGATGAATTTAAAGGTACGTTGAACGTGGTTGTGCGCAGGCCGGTGATGAACTCGGCCTATAACACTGTACTGTTAAATACCATCGATAAGAATATCCAGTTCAAATACGTTGAATTCCAGCCTCTTGATTTTTCCGACGGTACATTTTCCTCCAATCTCACCTCTGTTTTCGCCTATTATTGTTACACCGTCCTTGGGTTTTATTTTGATTCATTTTCGCCCAGCGGCGGCAGTCCATTTTTCGAGAAAGCCCAGGATGTGGTAAATTCCGCTCAGAATTCATCGGATCCTGGATGGAAGGCATTCGAAAGTGAGAAGAACCGCTATTGGATTACTAATAACTATTTGAATTCGGCCAATTCGGGTTTAAGAGAGTTTGCCTACCGGTATCACCGGCTCGGGCTTGATCAGATGTATGAGAAAGTAGATCAGGGCAGAAATGTAACGTCGGAAGGAATTGAGATTCTGCAAAAAATATACAATGCCAAACCTAACCTGTATTCTTTGCAACTTGTTTTTGATGCTAAGCGCGATGAATTTGTCAATATTTATGCCGATCAACGGGTTCCACCTATGGATAAATCGAATATAGTCAACATTTTGAAGGAGATTGATCCGGCAAACAGTTCTAAATACCAGGCCATCCTGGAGTCAAAGTAGCACAGGCAGGATGCACAACGTTTAAAAACGGGGTAACACAGATGCTCTTAAAATTATCCATTAAAAACTACATTCTGATTCATGATCTGGAGATTGACTTCTCAGAAGGCTTCTCGGCGATCACGGGTGAAACAGGCGCAGGTAAATCGATTCTTCTGGGTGCGTTATCATTAATTCTCGGGCAAAGGGCCGACTCTGGTATTCTACTGGATCAATCAAAAAAATGCATTATTGAAGGTCTTTTTATGATCAGGGGTTATAACCTTGAAAGTTTTTTCGAGGGTGAGGAACTGGATTATGAAGATGCCATTATTCTGCGCCGCGAAATTAACCAGCATGGGAAATCCCGTGCTTTCATCAACGACACACCGGTCAACCTGACCTTGCTCAAAGACCTTGGTGACCGGCTTGTGAATGTGCATTCGCAGAATTCTATTACCACCCTGAATGATTCGAATTTTCAATTGGCAGTGATCGACAGTTACGCAGGTATTCAGACAGACGTTTCTGTTTATCGGAATGGATTTTACAAGCTTATGGACCTGAAAAGCCACCTGGTTAAGATTGAAGAGCAAGAGGCGAAGACTGCCGGTGAAATGGATTATTTTCAATTTTTGCTTGATGAACTTGACCTGGCACGGTTAACCCCGGGAGAGTTGCAGGAAATTGAAGCCAACCTTGAGGAGCTCACACATGCTGAAGAGATCAGGAGCGGACTTTACCGGGCAAATCATATGATATCAGGCGCTGATGAAAATATTCTGTCGCAAATGTCGGAGGTTTTGCATGCAATAAACAGTGTGGCAAAATATAAACCGGAGCTTAAAAGTCTGTCCGAAAGAATAAACGTCAATTATATTGATATCAAGGACTTATCAAATGAGTTGCAGTCGATCGAAGCGCTGGTTTTCGTTGATCCTCCATTGGTTGAATCCCTCACACAACGGCTCGATCAATTGTATCGTTTGTTGAAAAAACACCAGGTTGCCACCATTGAACAGTTACAGGTGATCAAACTTGACATCGAAAAAAAGGTATCAGATGAAGCAGGCCTGGAGGATCAGATCATTGCCCTTCGTAAGGAAATAGCCGGTATTGAATCTGACCTTGTTTTAAAAGCAGGAGTCCTTTCGTCAAAAAGACAAAAAGTTGTTGCAGAATTTGAACAAGAGGTGGTTGGCATTCTTGCAAAGCTGGGAATACCAATGGCCCGGTTTACGATTGACTTTCACCGGTCGGAAGCCATCTCAAAAGATGGCATCGACAAGGTGAAATTTTTATTCAGCGCCAACAAAGGGATCGAACTCAAAGATTTATCCAATGT
>JBAXFM010000001.1:0-77585 GCA_037139855.1 Bacteroidota bacterium | reverse complement strand
TCGTTGGGCTCATAACCCAAAGGTCATAGGTTCGAATCCTGTCCCCGCTACAAAGATTACAGTTCTCAACAATATCAAGGGTTTCAGAGTTTCAGTGATTAAAATTGAAACATTTTGAAACAAAATGCTGCGGTCATTTCACCGATGTTTTTTAACCTGGCGAGGTCGGAAAACAAAAAAAGAAATGGAAAATTTTAAAACCGCAAAACTATTCGACGCCGGCGGCGATATCACAAAACGCTGGTTTGTTTACTACTCATTCAGATCCCCGGAGACCGGCAAATATCGCCGGTTTCAGCATTGGGTTCCTGCAAAAATTCTTACTTGTTCCGGACGCCGGGACAAAGGCCATGAGATGATCAAGGTCCTCAATAAGAAATTACGCCAGGGATACAATCCATTTGCCTTCCTGGAGAGAAAATACACCAGTATTTCCGTGGCCATCGATTTTGTGCTCTCCCTGAAGAACACCTCGTGCCGTAAAAGAACAACCCATACCTACGACAGCATGGTGAAGAAATTCAAGGAGTGGCTTGAATTCAAAAAATTAATCAACCTGCCGGTGGATGATTTCAATTACACCCACGCCCAGGAGTTCATGGATTATACCAAATCAGTGCTCGGAAACGGGAACAGGACCTATAACAACCGGGTGACCGCCATGAAGACCATCTTCAAAGTCCTTGTAAAGCGCGAATATATCCTGGTGAATCCCTTCGAAAATATTGAACGGTTCCCGAAACAGGATGCCTCGATTATTGCATTTAATGTTGACGAGCTTATGATCATGCAGCAGTACCTACCGGAATGGAATTACGATTTGTACGTTTGCGCCTGCCTGATCTTCTATTGCTTTATCCGGCCGCAGGAGATCGTGCGCATGAGGGTTTCTCATATCAACCTGAGGCAACGAACAATCATTACCCTGGGCGCAACTTCAAAGAATAAAAAGCAACAGGTCGTGCAGATACCGGATGCCCTGGTGCCGATCCTGGCAAAGCTGGATCTGAAGTTCCCGGGAAATTTCTTTGTCTTTGCAAAAAACCAGAAGCGGGGCCCAAAGGAATATGCTCCAACCAGGATCGCGGAAGCATGGCGGGAGTTTGCGGATCACTACGGAATTGAGAAAAACATTTATTCGTTGAAGCACACTGGTGTAGGCATGGCCATCGAGGCCGGAATCAACGTAAGGGATCTGCAGCTGCAGCTGCGCCACTCGAGCCTGGAGGAAACTCAGGTTTACCTGGACAAGTTTAATGTACGGCCATCGGCGGTACTGACTACTAATTTTCCGGACCTTGCCCGATTAGCCAGAAATAACGGACCCGTTCATTTACCTCTACCGGCTCATATTTATAACCCTGGTCAATCATAAACCGGGTGATCCCCTCACGGGGCCACTCCAGGTCGGGAATGAATTCGGCCATCATTTCATTGATCTCCGAAGTGGTGAACTTCAGCGATGCGTCCTTTAAAGATTGAACTGGAGGGAACTTGGTGCGAAAAGATGCGAAGATCTCTTCAAAATTGATGCGCGACATATATGGAAGGTTTAAAAATCCCCGGTACCTGTCGCACACCATATACCTTGCAGTACAAAATGTGTAAAGGCTTCCCCTTTACTGTACCGGGGAATGCCTTAACTGCAAGAAATTAATATAGTATGCGACGGGTCAAAGATAATAAAAAACCCGCCGGGATGGGGCGGGTTCATTCGACAGGAATAAAAAATGAAGAAGTCAATCTATTGACTAATTCTCGCCTAATTGGAAGTCAGAAAAATTAGCATTATCACCTACAACTGTAACTTTTAAATGGAATTTCGTTCTCAGCATGGCACCAAAACTATTTTGACTATCCACCCATGAATCAACAAGGTAAACCTCATTACCAGTGTTAACAACATGCCTTAACTTTTCGGAAGTTTCAGGAAATTGAGCCGAAGATGGGCTTTTTAAATGTTGCTTTACGTATTGCTCAGCAACTCCATAGACACTTAATTTTTTAACATCTGGATCATTGTCAGATGTGGAAGAATCTGAACCAACACATGATGTCATAGCGAAAATCAATAAAATCAGCAATTTTGTGATAAAAAGTTTTTTCATAACTGTTAGGTTTAGGTTAGCCCCTGCAAATTATAAAAAAACCGGCACCTGGGCACCGGTTTCATCAAAATATACCTATAAATAGTTACGGGCAAGTGTAGCACTCCAGGAGCGCCGGCATGATCCGGTCCTTTTTGATAGTTACCTGGATGTTTTTTACCAGATACTTCATTCCATCAATCATGTATTTGCGGGAAAAATCAAAGTCCTTTATTTCCTGCATGGTCATGAGCTTCATGATCTTCACCATTTTCGTGCTCATCCGAAAATCAAAATAGGCTTTGTAGTGCTTGTTAAACAAGCCATATTCACCACCGAAAAACAGGTTGTTTGTTGCTGTGGCCGGCCTGGCGATGACCTTCTTTTGTGCCGGATCAGTTTGATCGTAATGAACGAAAAATAGTTTCTGGGTTACTTCTCTCCAGCCTGTCCTGGCATTACCGATCACTGCAGGTTCTCCAACATTGGCATTCAGCAGCGATGAAACCTTTGTTTCAATCGCCTGGTCGGCGGTTCTGTAAAGATATTCCAGGTAAAGATCAACCGTTGGGTACCATGGCATCCAAAGTTTATCCGTCCAGAGAATGTAATAATTACTTTTATCTTCAACATATCGCAGGTCCATGATGTCATCGGCAGGCCATGGGTTCAAATCTGCAACTGTTTTTACACTTGCCTTCAGGTGGCTCAGTCTGTCAGCATCAAGATCTTTGCGCGGCTGATACAGTTCATCATCTGTATCCATGGCCATGGTCAAATGGAATCCGGTGATCTTCTCTTCAAGATCGGTACTGACAGAAATTATTTGTTTTGAAAATTCAGTATAATCGGTTGCTTTCACGATTTTATCAACCGACATAAGCCTCACCGTTTTATTACTGTTATTGACAAAAAAACGAATATTGAAAAAGGTCTCCAATCCCAGGAAGAAATCATTGATACTGATCCTGGGTAGATGGTAATTCAGCAGAAGCTTATTGACATCATATTGAAAAAATCCGTATGGTCCGGTATTGCAATCAACCAGGTTAAACAGCGCAAGTGCATTATAGTCTGAATCAGACGCAAAAAATGAATCATCAAAAGTATATGCCTGGTGCTCCAGGATTTTTTTAAGCACAAATCGAAGGTATAGCATTGGTACAAGAATCGTTCTCTCTGTAACACCACCAATGAATTCTGACTTCAGCAATGAATTGATGTAGATATTAAAATAATGAAGGCCTGTATTCACTGGCAATTCATCAAAATAAGTCTTATTCAGAATCTGAGGGAAAGCGATATTACGCGCCGGATATATCGTATTGGCGCATTCGTTCATATAAGTTAGCCTGGCTGCTTCCGTTGCAAAAGTCATCTCGCCAAAATCTACCTCCTGCAGGAAGGCGTATTTGCGGGAATAAAAGAAATCACCTTCACCCTCCAGCATCGCACCTTCATAAGATTTCGAATTCAATGCCTTCAGCTTAAGCGTTCCCTGGAACAGGCTCAATCCATTCCACAAAAACATCCCCGGATCTGATCGGTACACATCCGCCGTGCTCTCCACCCGGTGTACGAATTCAAGTATCCTCGCATTGCGGGGAGTGACCGGGATCCGGAAGGGGTACGAATAGGACCCGACATCTCCGAATATCGGCGATTTCAGGTTCATGGTGAACGAGAAATCATCGGGCAGGTCAACGAACTGATCGGCGAGCTTGAGGGAGAGCATGGGTTATGGTGTTAAGAATTAACCCCTGGGTTAACTTCCTCAGGTTTTGGTGGCGTGCTTTTAAAAATCATTTCTGTTTTGGCAGCCGATTCTTTGTTCGTTCCAAAAAAGAAACCGAGCACCATGATCGCGGCAGTGCAGAGTGATCCGAACATCATATCTGCCAGGCGAAGATTTTCGGGCGGGATGGGTGACAGGAAAAGCCGATAGAACATCAGCAGCCATCCGCCGATAACTAATGCCGCAAGGCCATACTGGAATGCGTCTTTTGATTTCATTGCTGTGGTTTTGGAAATTCGTAATTACTTGTAATAAGGTCAACGGCAAGGGTTACTATATCCTTGTAAAAAGGTTCATTCTCGTATGACTGAAAAGTTTCAGCGACCTTTTCGGTTGTGGCGGTGATTTCGGAGGGTGTCATTAGAAAAATCCTTTGTAATATGAGTATTGGTTTTAAAAGTCTGTTCCGAAAATTAAAGTGTTACCCGTTGACAAAACTTCATTGCCATATAAATAAAAAATCATAGCATGATTGCCCTCGGTATAGTAAGTTGTGTTATCATTAGATACCCTAAGTATTGGGTGAGTTGGAGAGATGTTATCCCGTCCGAGCGCTAAATTCATATTATCTGTACAATAAATAACTAAGCAGTAATTTGTTGCTGCAGTCAATGTTATTTGATTCGCTCCGGAAAAAGTAAGGGTTCGTAATGCAAAATTAAAACCCAATGTACTTAAGTCGATTGCGTCAGAAGTTGCTAACGCAGTCCCTGTTGGTTGCGAATTAACTCCGTAAGTTCCTGAATGTGCATATATATGTGCATAAAAATTTCCTGACGCACCATAAAACATACGTGCATAAATTACAGCGGAAGTTATTTTCGATGCTTTTGTAGTAGTAAAATTTTGTGAAAAATAGTAGTACATACTTGAATAAAAATTATAATTCGATTCAGGGTAACTATCAATTAATGTCTGCCCATTTCCAATCAATGACCACCCCAATAAAATCAATACCAATATCTTTTTCATGTTTCTGTTTATTTAAAATCCGCTGATTGCATACCCAAATATCTTGTTCCGTCGTATTTGATTACCATGACATCCACCGCTCCCGATGTGTTTGTCCATGTTGGAGCCGTTCCCCCGGCATAAATTAAAGCAGGAGAAAATGCTACGGTATATGCGGTCGTGGATGCCTCATGTACCATTACCAAAGTAAGGGTTTGCCCTGCAACCATCCCTTTCAGGGTGTATGTACAATTCCCGTTTCTTGTCACGGTCTGCGTGTTTCCCTGAGAGGCGTAAATGTTTATTGTCGTTCCGCTGTTGCCGTTGGCTTTTAACCCTGAAACAATCGCACTATCACAGGCAAGCTTTGTTCCTGCTGCTTTTCCAATATTGGGAGTTACAAGCGATGCAGACGTAAGGGGTGCATAGGTTGAATTGTCGTAACTCAATGTCGTTCCCGATATTTTTACAAAACCCGTTCCCGAAATTATTGCCTGGTGAGCGGTTGAAATATGCGTTTGTATGTTTGCGTTGGCGGGTTCTTTAGCCGCTATCTCGTCGTAAATTGTTGCCGTTTCGGAATTAAAGAATTTTGGTGTTATATATCCGTACTGGGTGTTTGCGTTGCTGTCTGCCCTCTTTGGGTATAACCCTAAGTGGTTGCCCCAACTGTAAGCCGTATTGGCGTTGGCACTTGAACCACCTGACCAGGTGATTGCCCCGTTAAAATCTCCATTAGTAAAGAATCCGTTCCATCTATTATTGACATCGCCTAAAGCAAGTGAGTGATGGCCACCATTGGTTCCATAAAAAAAACCAGAACTATTAAACGCATACCTCGTTTCTGCCGTATCTAATCTTGCTTTTAGGTCAATATTCACAATTCCATCTGGCCATGAAATTATTTTCGATACACTATGATTTAACGTATCCGTCGATATAAGAGCAGCTATGGTCATCCCTTTTGACAAAAATAGCTGCGAGTAATCACCCTCTTCAACGTTACCGCAAATCAAACTTATTTCATTCGAATCTCTTATAATTCTTGTACGAATATCACCAGTAGTCAGATTCCGAAGATAAGCACTATCAAATGGGTGATCTCTTGCTCCTAATGAAATATTTGAATAACCTGTGTTTGATACAAGATCTCGGAATGGCATAAAGTTTTTTGAATATTGAGATCCAAATATAGGTGGGAAAAACCCCAACATGGCATTATTATGCCTAATTCCTGTTCCAGTATTTGGCAAAGAAAAGAATCCTCCTTGAGTAGTATCATATGGAAATATTGCCGATGAGTACATTTGAACTCCACTGGCTTTTTCGATACTCAGTATTGCCTGATATCCACTGTCCCACCTGGGTCCATCCTGTATGCTAATACCACCATACACTTTAAGTTTTTGATACGCACTTGGAGAACAACCTATCCCTACATTTTTAGTCGTGTCTTTCTGCACAATATTACCATTCTTTAACTGCCATAACACACTATCCTTATCAGCGTATCCATTATGCCCATGATCCCCGAATGCCGCGGTTGAATGGCTTGTTCCTAATCCGGGAAAACTGTAAATGGTGGTATCGTTGATCGTGATCCGATCAGGATACAAATAAATTTTGTAGATCATCCCTCCCCGGAAGAACGTAAGGGTATCCAACACGTAATTCTGCCCGCTGGTGAGCGTGGCCAGGAAAAGAAATAAAATTGTCAGTAGCTTTTTCATGTTTGAATTTTAAGCGGTTATTCCTGAATAAGGCATTGCAATTGCATTTAAAGTGGCATTCACCAGGGTTTTAACAACCAGTTTTGTCGTTGATTTGCTTACCAGGTAAATCTGAACCGGGTTGCCCTTCGCATCAACACCATTTACATTGTAGGTGTAGTTGCTGTCGGGGAACACGAGGCTCCAGGTAAGATTGCAGCTTACTCCTTTTGTTGCGTAAGCGTGTGCCTCCCTAACGATTGATCCAGATGTTTGTGACTTCAATTGCTCAATGTAATTGAGCAGGGCGATCTCAGCAGCTTCATGATCTTCAACCTGCACCTTTGTGCCTGTAGCACGACCGGTCAGCGCAGATTTAATGGTATTAAATACATCGGTGTAGGTCATATTAACTGTATTGTGTTGAATATTCTGATGCATCGTAAACCCGAACCGCAACCGGCACAGGTGTTACTGTGCTTATCATTCTAATGTTTGAAAAAAAAAACTGTTGTACGCCCTTTCATATTCAAATGCAAGGTCATAATTGTACTTTGCATCCTTTGTCAATGTTGTTTTTTTGGACGTCAACAAACATTTGAGCAACCGGCCATCCTCCAACTCAAATATTTCAGAGGACAGCATGAAATCCCTCAGATACTGCAGGAAATCTTTCGTGAGCCAGCCGGTATTTGCCTTGTAGTTCAGAGATTCGCTGATCGATGTGTGAGCACCTGGTGCATTAAAGGTTGTTTCAATGTCTTCGCTAGTGTAATTAACCTTTTCACGATCATTTTCAACAAGATTCTCAAAAACTCCTGTACACCTCAAAGAATCATACGTGCCCCACGAGTTCCGGAAGCGGAAGTACCGTGTGTTTTCATGATACCTTTTATCCAGGACAAACTCCCTGATATCGGATATCACATTCCCAGCATTATCGACCAGGTAAAGTTCCCAGCGATCAACATTCCCGCTCAATTGAGCAGCCAGGTTGAGCTGTGTGTAACCGGCCATGAATTCATACACCGACCAGTACTGGACCGAAAGCGCCGGGGTGATGTTGATGGTGGAACCGGTGTCGCCATTGTAAATGTGCGCCTTCATCTGAATGGATGTGATGCCCGGGGTTTGCACCGCATAGAAAAGGCTGTGCGTTTCCACTTTGTCGGTAAGCTTCGACGGCGGCGACCAGGTCATGAACTTTTTGCGCGTGGCTGTCAGGCTGAAGTAATCAACCAGGGCAGCATTATTGGCAACCAGGTCTTCCCTGTTCAATCCTCCGGCAATGGCATAGCAAAAGATATGATCCGGATCGGTGTAAGTTCTGGGAAGAAATACCCCGGCAACGCGATCGCAAAATACAGTGCGGTACTTCAGAAAGTAATCGGTGTAGATGTGATGAAAAAAAGTATCTGACGATAAGCGGAACCTGGGCGGCGGAACCTGCAGCAAACTGGCGTAGATGTACTCCTGCGCCTCAAATTTCACGCTTCCATCTGCAGTAACCGGCTTGTAATCTTCCCCGAGCTTTTCCGTTCCATTCTTCCAAACCTGCATCAGAACGCCTTCCACGGTTCCGGCTGTTCCAACCTGCCCTGCCTGGTAAGTGGTTACGGTAACTCCAACAATTGTATTGCTGCCGGCGCTCCAGTCATAATCGGGAGAGGCGGTTCTTGCAGTGAGGTAGATGTTTGAACCGTCATTCAGCATGTCGTAAGCGCGTGAAATCTGAACATCATTCATCAGGTAGTTTAAACATTCTTCGCTCCAGCGGGTCGGAGTCCACGAATCATCCGCAATCGGCAGGTGATCCTTGGTGGTCGGTTCATTCTTGAGCGTAAATGTTCTGGTTTCGCCCATGAACGTAACAGTCATGGCATGATCGGGGGTTGAATCGATATCGGTGAAAGCGATTTCAATAAGGGAAAGAACCCCGTCGATGGGAACGCCGCCACCACCGCCGCCGCCTGATGTTCCGGGAGTGAGCTGGTAACGCATCGGGTTACCGGCAAATGACATGAGAAAAGTTTTCTTCGTGATGTTCATGGGACAAACTTAGCGGAGTATGGATTTTTTTTAAAGGACAACCGGTTACCTGGTCACCCGGCTTTCGATCTCGGCAACAGTTGCCATGGTATCGCGCATGTTATCAAATCCGATTTGCGCGGCCACAGGCTTCTTGAGTTGCTCCTGAAAATCATTCATGGCTTTGAGTGTGTCCGGATGGAACTGAACTATCACCGGTCCACTGGCCGCCGATCGCTGCGCTGAAGCATCCGGGTAAAGCCCGCCGGCACGTTGTGGCACTTGCATGATGGCCTGAACCAGATCCGGCCTGAAGCGCATCAGGTTTTCCGTATGCTTTGGATTTATGATGATCTCCCGGCCGGTTTCTGCAAATAATGTTGGCGTGCTGTACAAGCCTGATGGCGGCTGATCCATGTATGGAACACCACGATATTCCTTGTTATCATCTTTGCCGAGAACGTCGTAGCGGCCATTGGCTGCCTGGCGTGACCTCAGGAAAGCGCCGTACCTTCCTTTTGCAGCTTCTGGAATTGGGGTTGAAGCAATGTACCCGATCTGTATTGCTCCGAGTAACCCTACGAGCGCCGCGAGAATGATCCCGATAATTGGACCGGCGCTCAATGCGGAGATTACACCCTGGGCAACCCCAATGATGGCCTGTGCCAATGAAATTGCTCTCTGCCGTTTAGCCTGTTTGATGGACAGTTCTTTTTTCTTGGCATCCATCTCGAGATCCATCTTACCCACCGCGGCATCATATTGCTTCTGGGTAATCAGTTTTGCATCCAGCTGTTTCTTCAGGTTGGCCTTCTTCTTATTGTTGGCATTTTCATCCTTCTGCAGGTTGGCATTTTCATAATCATTCATGGCCGAAAATAGGCCACCCAACGAATTCACCACCGTTGACAAGGTTGAAATGATGGTATTGACGGCCTCCATTGTGACCTCAGAAAGTCCTTTATAATATTCGTCCCAAATCTCTTTCTGCTTTTCGGCGTTGTCACCTACAGCTGCCAGTTCTTCATCCCTGGCAGCAGCCAGCAAGGCTTTGCGTTGTCCTATCTGAAAAACGGGATCGAGGCCATCCCCCTTCCCTGCTTTAGTTTTTGTCCCTTTTTTGGGTTCGGTGGATGATACAAAGGCAGGACCAGTAAACTCCGCATCAAGTTTTTCTCCAAGGCTTTTGTATTTTTCCTTGATATCTAGTTTTTGCTGCTCAGTGAGTTCAGTGTTGCTCAACTCATAAGCACTCATTTTGTCGAGAAACTCTACCGAAGACATGTACCATTCAACACTTCCCTTATCTTCGGCATTAATTTTAGCTTCCCATTTATCCTTTTCCAGTTTCCAGGATTCAGCCAGTTCCTTATCTGAATACTTCTTGTTTATTTTCTCCTTTTCATTTTCATAAGAAGCATCCAGTGCTTTTCGCAGATTGTTTTCAAGTTTAGAATTGCCGGTGATCTCAGCAAGTTTTTGCTTATGATTCAACTCAGCCATCTTCAATTCGCGTTCCTGCTCATCCTTGATCATCGAGATGTTCAGTTCGGCGAGCTGTTTCTGCATCGCCTTGATCCTGTTAATTTCTTTATCCACCGGATCAGCCGGACCGCCACCATCCGATTTCGGTTTACTACCCTTATCTCCAGTATCAAGGTTCCCAAGCGCGCCTTTTCCTTCATCATACACCTTCTGCATATCGGCTTCATTGGTTTTGATGAAATCATCATAAGTTTTCTTTGCCGCCTGGATGTTGGCGTTCAATTTCGCCTGGTTGGCCCCGGGCATATTGAGTTGCGCCTCGTACATTTTAATGGTCCCCTGCAGAATCTTTCCGACTTCATTCTGCTGTTTTACCAAAGCAGTGAGCGAATCCTGGCGCGTTTCCATGGCTATTTTAGCCTTGATCGACTCAATGATGCTTTGATATGAATCATCAATTTGCTTCAAAAACAATTTTTCGTCTGAGAGATTTTTCAATGTAGTGCCATACTTGCTGTTGATCTCTTCAATCAACCTTTTGCGCTCTTCACTGCCGGCATTGGATTTACGAAGTTGATCATACATGGCCTGGGCAGATGCCGTCTCCTCTTCTGTTTTTTTCAGGCTGTCATCTTTGATCTTATTCAACTTTGATTGCGATTCGATGGCATCTTCCGTATTGCTTTTAAACAACAGCAGTGCGGTTGCAGCTGCAGCGATCAACCCGGCGAGCATTCCCCATGGACTGGTGGCCAGCGTGGCATTGAATAGTTTTGTCACCCTGTCAGCCATTGCGGTAGCAAGGCTGTAGAGTTTCTTGGCACTGGTAACGGCAAGTACTGTAACCGTATATGCAGCCACTGCAGCCAAGGTCATCAGGATGATAGACCGGTGTTCATTAAAGAATTTAATGGATCCGAGAATCGCCTTCATCAGGTAGCTGAAGGCATTGGTGCTGAAGGTAAGCGCCGGCGCCAGTTTTTCACCCAATTCGATTGACATCAACTGCACCCGGTTCTGTGCCTGGGCAAGTCTGGATGTATTGTTATCGGTATTGATTGCGGCTTGCTCCAGGGCAACACTGGTGCCGGTGACTGCCTTGGTGTAATTTTTCAGTTCACCCACATTGTTGATCAGAATCTTTGCGGCTGTGATATTCTCTACGCCAAACATATTGACCAATTCAGCCACGGAAAGGTTCTTTTTGCCTAGGTTCTCCATTGCCGTGGCCATCCCGACGATGGCAGGATTGGTGTCTTTTGCCCCTTCCTGGAGTTTCAAAATGACT
This sequence comes from Bacteroidota bacterium, assembly GCA_037139855.1. GTDB lineage: Bacteria > Bacteroidota > Bacteroidia > Bacteroidales > FEN-979 > CAIVAT01. Next base: position 66,242 of record JBAXFM010000001.1, on the reverse strand, counting down.
GCCCGGAGGGACCTGCCAGCCATTTCCGGCTGAGTCATTCTAGGCGCCAATGTTTCAAGTGTACCAACGAGTTCTTCAATAGACATTCCAGCATCAGCAGCAACCGTCCCTGATTTTTCAATTGCCTCGGTCAGGTAGGGAATCTCTCCTGCACCTTCTTTGGATCCGGCAGCAAGGGCATTTATGATCCGGCGCGAATCGCTTGCCGGAGCGTTAAACTGATTAAGAACCCCGGTTAGTGCTTTCACTGCCGGTTCCAGTTCGGAATTTGCAGCTTCAGACAACAAAATGGCTTCCTTGGTAACCATGTTGAGATCCTCCTTGTTCTTCAGCAGTTCAGGCCGGGCGCTGCCTACCTTTGTGTAGGCGTCAACGATCGCATCTGCCGACTGGGTGATCCGCACGTTACCTTCGCCCATGGAGGTACTCATTTCCTTTGCCTGCTGTGAAAGCCAGGTAAGGTTATCGCCGGTGAGACCGGTCAGCGCTGAGAGATTATCGAGTTTCTTTTCATATTCGTTGAAAACGTCAACCACTTTGCGAAATGAAAAAACCAATCCGGTCAGGGCTGCAACGCCAGCGGTTAGCATCCCAAAATACTTATTGAACCCTTCAGCCATGCCACCGATACTCAGGCCTGTTGATTTAGCATTGGTCGAAAGCTCGCGAAATCTTCCGTTAACCTTTGCAAGTTCGGCATCCAGTTTTTTCCAGTGTTCAGTACCTGGTACGGCCCTGGCCATTTCATTGCGCAGCTGCGACTGCAGCGACTTGAGTTCTTTCAGCGAAAGCGCCTGGAGTCCGGCCTCCTTGCGCATGTTTTTCATTTCAACATCGAGCTTTGCGATCGCATCCTTTCGGGAATTATATTCTGCCGAATTCTTTTTCCCTTCGACTTCCAGCTTCTTAAGTTCCGCTTCGTAGCCCATCATGGTTTTTTCCATCTCCATGAGGCTTTTTTTCGCCTGGTCATTGTTGATGAAAATTGAAAACCGGTAATCGGAAATGTTTGTTTTGCCAGCCATGGTTATCGGATATAAATTCGTGTTGAATTGATGATTGCAGTATTGCTGTATTCCATAATGATTTCTTCGAGTTCCGGGATGAACGACTCGATTACGGGGTTAAACCATGGTTTTGGTTTGCGGTTAAATCCCAGGGTTTTTGATATTTTCACAACCGTACCATTGGCCATCACGTATCCGCGGCCAACGCCCTTGTGCACGAATATGCCCTCGCGTGCGAAGGAAAACCCGAGACGGTAAATTTCACCGTATTCATAATAGTAGGTGTTGCGGATACTGGAAGCAAGGCGCTTGCCTCCGATGCCCAGGGATCTGATGGATGGCGGAAGGGCGGCGTTTACTTTTGCGCCCCATCCCTTTAATTTCTCATTGAATGCCTCCATTTCTTCAGTATTGAAAGAACGCTGGTGGCGCTGTGTCTGTCCTGTCTCTACAATGCCGATGTCAAAAGGACCTTCCCAGGAACCTTTGCCGATCCTGCCGTTTTGACGGCTGTCAATCACCTTCTTCCAAAAGCTCATTACAAATTGTTTGAGCAATGATACATCCGACAGCTGCGAGGGTAAAGGACAATAAAAAATCCCCTGAACTTTTTTTCGTGGTTCAGGGGATCCTTTTAACTCCTTTATGAATTTCAGCCCGGTTGACATCCCGGGCGTAATTAGAATACTTTTAATCGCCAAAGGAGCACAGCCACGCCAATAAGTATGAAGATCGTTAGTATGGCAATGGCCCACCAGGGAAGTCCCGTTCGTTCGACGGTCTTATCCATGCGCTGTTCATACGATTTCTGGTGTAATTGATCATTTTTATTTACCTGTGCGCTGTTTTGTTCCTTCTTGTTCTGGTCACTGGCCTCAATGCGTTTGATGATACGCTGAAATTTTACCGGGATTTGAACCTTGATGATCGTGTCCTTTTTGGTAGCACTCACCGGAACCATTACCCAGATATTCGTGTCACATTGCTCGTTGGTGACCGTTTCAGCCTTGGTTTGAGTATTCGTCTCAATTTGTGCTGTGGATTTTGCTTCTTCCGTTGATTTCGACTCGGATTCAGTTTTCACCTCGCTCTTTTGAACATTCTTTGTCGTGGTGCATGACTGCAGGCACAGAAAAAACATGATGGCTCCGAACAGAATTATCTGCCAGTCCTGGGGATGTTTTGATTTCATGATTTGTCGAATTTGAATTTGAGACTTCCATTAAAATAGAGCCAGGCTTCCGACCGGCGGCGCCTGATCAGGCCGGCATGTGGTTTGCCACCGGCCAGAATCCAGCGGTAAAACTGGTTTTCGATGGCAGGATCGCCGGGATCTTTATTGATCACTTTGAGCAAGTTGGAATTTTTAAATGCCAGAATTCCCAGGTTGTACACGAAATCGACCAGTGCATCAAATCTTTGCTGGCCGATATACACCGTCACAGCCGATGCAACCGCGCTTTCGGCCAATGCGATATCGGAGGTAAGGTATTCGTAAACCTGTTGTTCAGTGATCACATCACCGGGCATGACCCTGCGGCCATCAGGATACCGCGTAGTTCCCATGCCAATGGTCCATTTCCCTGCCGGGCATTTATACGCCTTCATGAAATTGCGGAAATTGCCGCCACATTCGAACTCTTCGATCATGGCCAGGCAGTTCTTTGATACGCGTGTGATTTTATCCATTTTTCTCGCTTTTCTGATGCTTTACCGTATATTCTACCTCTGTTTTGGTACTTTTCTCGTATCTGCGTGTATAGTCATCCTCCGGATCATCCGTGATCTCCGAGATGGTTTCTGTACTTTTCCGTTTCAGAAGCTTCAGGATGCGTTTAAAAATCGGCTCGTTGGTGATCCTGGTAATGTTTTCAAACATACTTTTAAGCTCGACAAAGCAGATAAACCCTGCTGTAAGACTTGCCAGTCTCACCCAGGTCAGATCGAAGGTATGTTCCATCATCCAGGCCGCCATCACGGCCACTGTGTACCAAAGAAATTTCAGCACTGTTTTGCGCAGCTTATGGCTCTCAATCGCGTTGCCTTCCTTTATCGATGCCCATATTCCCGAAACCGTATCAAAAAGCAGGAAAATCAACATGACATGGATCATCTCGGAGATGGGAGCGAAATAGGATATGAACAGAATGGCCACCTTTGTCAGCAGCGAATTGAACGTTACCGCACAGATGTTTTCGGGGATCATGGGTGACGGATATTTAAGTGTAGTGGCCATTATTGGATTGTTCCTGTTGTTTTGAGTTTAAATGAAAGTGACCATCCGTTGCATCCAAGCAGGTTGTACTCCGGATCTGTGTGCATTCCGTTGATGATGAGCCGGTGCATCAGGTGGCTGTATTGTCCGCCGTCAATGTCATGATCATTGTCCCCGGCCAGTGCGATCATTTTGTCTTTGATGGCCGACATGAGGTATTGTGTACCCGCCATCTCAATGAGGAATTCATCAGCAGATAGATTTCCCGGATCGCTTTTCTTGATCAGGCAGGCAAAGCATGAGTCAATCTCTTCAAAATCGTCCACACTGGTCGCTTCCATATCCGTTGACGGGATGATCGCAAACAGGAGTGTCGCGCCATTATCCATGTCACGCACAATGCCAGGAAGGTCAGACTCCTCATGAATGATCAGGGTCTTTGTGATGGCAGGAAACGCTCTTGCGATGTATTCCCAGAATGACTTGTATTTAATCACCGATACCATTGTCCTTGTATTTAGCCTCCATTGCTTTTGCTTGTTTCACCACCTGGTACAGGCGGATCATGATGTCGTAAAGATTTTGCCCGTCGGTTTCCTCGATGGACCCGAACACTTTTGTTTCTGCCAGACTATAAAGGATCCCGATCAGCCCGATATCCGGAGAGTCATCAGATTCACCCGATTTTTCATAAATAACCGAAAGATCAATATCCTTTCCATCAACATTGACGGTCCCTTTAGCCAGGTATTCTTCACATCCGGAGAAGAATAGAAAGATACCATAACGCACCGCGATTGGGAGCTTCGCTATTTCCTTCACGCGGGCCTCGAGGAACGCCGGATTTGATTTTGCCGTAAATGGTATCCGGGGCTGTCCGTCGTACGATGGCAACATGCGTCTGAGCCAAAGAAAGCTTTTGGCAGGCCGGTACAGAACCGCCACCAGGTGATTCAGGTCGGTTTCGCTGTGCGAATCAATGTAGGCAGCATAATAGCTGTGCGCGATGCGGTATTCGGCAAAGGTCGCATCCTGAAGCGCATCCTTCGGACCGTGGTACTTGCCGCAGATCCGGGGAATGAAGTTTTTGCGGAAACTCAATTTAAAGGTCTTTACCTTCTGTCCGTCTCTGTCAATTTCTTCAAAGAAAGAATCGCAAAGCTCGCTGATGCGGAATATTTCACCGTAGGCATTTTCCCTGTCATCCTTTGTCATCAGCTGCCATCCCATATCAAACTTAACATCCAGTAATTTCAGGATCAATTTCGATTTGAAATCGGCGATATCGAACTTCCCGGAGAGATATTGCAGGATCAGGTCAATGAAATAAACAAATTGATCCTGGTTCATTTCATGGATGCTGGAAGGAAATTCCTTAACCAGGTGACGCTCGGGTATCTCGATTTTGTGCATTACAGTCTGACGAATTTTAACAGTGGATCAATGATGTCTGTCGGATCATTGGGCGTAAATATTTCCCCTGCAGCTGCTGTGTCAAGTTTGCGGATATACTCCTGCAGCTTGACCAGCTCGCGCATGCCGTCCTTTTCCAGTGACGATGCTATTTCGTTGCGTTCCTGCTTGGATGCCGGGGTTTTGCCCTTGACAACATTGGCCGTGATGTTGGTGAAAATGCCTGCCGGCAGAACTTCCGATGAAAGTCTTTTCACGGCAACACTGAGCGCCATCAGCGCCAGGGGTGGACGGATTTTGTCCAAAATAATAATGTTCTCCGGCGTAAGGTCATTATCCAGGACTTGTTCTGTGATCTGTGTGTACTTGGTTTCACCCAGGCATGCCTTGATATCGTTTTCCTGAATTCGTTTGATCATCGGGACCAGTGAAAGGAATGTCATCCGGCTGCCTCCGATGAGAAACACGTTTTCAAACTCTTTCACCGTGGGGATCAGCAGTTCTTTGGTGGCTTTGTACGCGGCAGAAGTTCCCCAGGGAATGATAACATTCAAATCCAGATCCTTCTCGTCGATATGTTCATCCAGGAATTCAAGCAGAACATCGATTGCCTCATGCTCCAGGGAGATCAGGTTTTCATTGTCCTTTTCAATCTGCCACTCGAAAGCCGGTTTCTCCTGTTCCGAAACGAATATTTGCCGCCCTTTATCGCTGTGTGTAAGATCGGAACTGGGCACATAACGCCGGTAGGCGTGAATGGCCACCGGCAGTTGAATCTTTTCGATCAGTTCTTCCAGGAGCAGATACTCGGGATGATCTTCATCAGGCGTGGCCAGGTGATAAAACGCCGACATGTAATGATCTTCGGCAGCCTTGAACACCTCGGGTCCTATTACCTTTTTGATATCACGCTCGGCGAAGCTTACGTAAGATTTTAGATTGCTGAAGGTGATCGATTTGTAAATGAAACCGATCAGTTCTTTCAGTTCCGTGGCACCGGCACCGCTTCTGTTTAAGATCATGGTTACGGGTTTTGAGTTGTTTTTTTGTCTCCTGTCTGGGTTCCTGAATCCTGGTTCTTGATCCGGTCTGCAGGACTGGTTTGCGATTCGGTAAGCAAAACATCATGGTAGAAGCCCAGGCGAAGACCACGCCCGGGGAAGTTGGCATTGATCGCGATGTTGATGTCTTTCATCACGATGCCTTCAGGGATATCCACCCCGGTGGCCAGGTAAAGTTTGAACGCGTAAAGCTGCTCGGAACCGCTGGGCAGGTTTCCATCCTTGCTCAGGTTGCTCAGGGCCGGGTGTACCCCAAGCCCTGAGGTAGTCTGGAACAATGCCTCGTTGGCAATGTTAATCTGAGCATCGATGAAATCTTTTACCTTCTGATCCAGCGGGGTGATCTTCCATCCGACATATTGGTTACCCAATTCGTCAAAAACCGTGGTAGTGCTGACAAACTTCCCCACCTTGTCATTACCGGCCAGGGCAATGGAAAAGCTTTCCATCACATCATCCTGGGCCTTTTTGAACAACTTTTCAGTGAATATCCCATTCGACTCCTCCGATTGCAGGATCATCTGTTCCCTTAACTTTTCCCAGTATATCGCCGGCACTTCAATATGGTACTTGATGGCCATAGAATTGTCGTTAAAACTCGACAGAAGCTTCGGAATGGATGACGAAAGTTTGATCCAGTTCAATGATCCGTGTATCGGGGAACGGGAGTACTCATTGTCCAGGGCAAATGAGTACAGATTTGAATAGCGCATCGATACCGGGTTGGCAAAAGGCCGCGATGGGTCCAGAACCGGGTATTTCCTCAATCCGAGTTGCCATGGCTGGCGAAAATTGCCAACGATGATGTTATTGATCTGGTTATTGTCATCCGGCCATTCCAGGCGGGCAAACATGGAAGAAACATGCTCGAGCTTCGCGATTTGTGGTTTTTCACCGATCCGGAAGCCTTTGTTGCGGTAGAACTTGGAAAAATGCCCGTTCATGGTCCGAAACTCGATGCAACACTTCAGCAGGTAATCTTCGTAATCCCACGAATCGAGCCATGCCTGAACTTCAGGATCGGTGAGCCAGTACTTCACCCGGCGCCCATTCTCGAAATTCAGTTTATACAGCGCCGGTCCCTGGCCATAGAGCAACTGAGCCTGTTTGTTCAGGATCTCCGGAGTGAGGTTGTTCTCATCCAGGATGATTCGCAGTTCGTCGGGGTAGTTGTTTTCCTGTCCATTGGCCACGATTGAGAACTCACCGATTTTGACAGGGATCAATTGCCTGACATTCGTATAGAATGGCAGTACCGAAGGGCTTGCCATCTTGAAGGATCCGGCCACGTCGAACGCATAAACGCCTACCGGGGTAATCCCGAAAGCTTTATTTCCTTCCCGGACGAGTTGTACGTCCGATTTTTTTACCTCAGTCATGCAGCATCAATTAAGAATTACCCGTTTATCATCGAAATACATGATCAGCAATTGCCAGCAAACCCTTGGTTTCTCAATCTCTTCATCGAAATAGAAAATCTTGTCATCCGCGTTTACCAGATCATCCCCTTTGGCCGCAGGCCTGAGGTGTGCACTTTTCACGTACCGGATTCCTTCGCTGGTATCCTTATCCCGGTTCAGCGTGGCATGAACGAAAGAAAAGGACTTGTCCTGCTGTGACAATTTCCTCATTTCCCGGATGGCTTCGTACAGATCTATGGTCTCCTCGGTGATCATGGAGCAAACATATCTTTTGAGCAGGTTTTTTTAAAGGACACACCCACCGGTGGGGATACGAGCAGAAAAAAAGGAGTCCCGGTTTCCCGGGACTCCCTTTAAGAAGCTTAGAAGTTGATTTTCTGTTCAACTTCGCTGATGCTTGCATCGAAAGCTGACTTAAGGAACTCAATTACCTTCTTGATTCCAGGGGTGAAACTGGTGGTGAAGACATTTCCGTCTGAATCATTCAGCCGCAGGCTGCAGTTGAAATCATTGGAAGCGGTTTGAAACCTTTCAATTTCGCTTCGTGTTTGCACCAGTTTCGTCCTTTTCTCGACGATGAGCTGCAGGTTTTCGACCTTTTGAATTTTTTCGGTGAGGGTTAACTCCTTTTTGACTTCCGGTACCGGGTTTTTCTCTTCCGGAATCGTGAAGTTGGGAGACTGAACCGGCCTGATCACTGTTAGACCGGTCTTTTCTGATGCACTTGCCCCGCCGTTGGTGGGTTTCTGAACTGCTGAACTTACTTTTGTCATTGTGTGTGCCCCTGCCCTGGGGACTTATTTAGGCATCTGGCTCCGCCTGATGAATGAAAAATTTATGCCACTGCCATAACCGGAATGAAAATTCTGGAACAAATGTTCAGGTCAGTATCCGCAGGATATGAATGAACCCAACGGGCGGTGGATCCGTCAGGAGACCGCGTTTAGAGAGATGATATTTTCGTGAGGTTAACTTTGCACTAAATTTGAGTAATAAGTAGTGCGCTGGCCACCGTGTTTTTCTTTGCCGGCTTTCTTTCTTTGCGGTGATTTCAAAAAAGAAAGCCGCCCTCAAGGCGAGCCGCTGCGAGCATAAAAAAAGCCCCGGGTTTTCCCGGGGCTCCTGTCATTTAGAGAACATTTTTAAAAACTGTTCCCATTCGAATTTTACCTTTTCAGGATCTGATGTTTCCATTGCAAGGCAGTACCCAGGATAGTAAACATCATCCTGCAGCTGGCTGAACATTTCGTATAGCGCTTCCATTATAACCTCCCGTCGTCAGCAAATGAATAAAAGCTTTCATCGCCCAGGATCAGATGGTCAAGTACCTGTATTTCCATGTACTCACCAGCTAATTTTAACTTCTTTGTAATTCTTTCGTCGGCCTCTGAGGGAACCAGGGTTCCGCTCGGGTGATTGTGTGCCAGGATAATGTTTGACGCATTAGCCAGCAGGGCGGCCTGGAAGATCGCTTTGGGATCCACCACGGTCCCAGAGACTCCTCCCTGGGAAATGCAGCGATAGCCCAGGACTTTGTTTGCCCTGTTCATTAAAAGGATGTAGAACGACTCATAAAGATCAATCTGGTCATTCCAGATGCTCTTGAGAAGGTCAAAGGCATCATTTGATTTGGTGATTTTCTGTCGCTCAGACGGGCGAACGGTGTTGTGATAGACGATGCTTACTTCAGCAACGCTCGAGTTGAACAAGTTCATGGTTTTCATACGGCAATTGTTTTATGCAGCCGTTATCAGGCCGCTGGTTAATAATGAAATTTTGCCGTAAGGCTTCACCGCGGGGAATAAATAATGTCAGGGGTGTGGGTCACGATTGCATGCAATCTGAAGTAACCTGAAAGGCGGCAAGTTCCTCCAGGAGGCCGCCCTTGACAGTTTTACCCTTCTTTCCCCATAGGTAACTTTGATGAATTTCGAGTATTAAGTAGTGCGCTGGCCAAACTCGGTTTCTTTTTCGCTTCCTTTTTCTTTGCCGGTTATTCAAAGAAAAAGGAAGTCCAAAATTTGAACTTCCCTTTCCATGAGATCAACATTAAAGTAAAACTTTATGTAAAAATCAGACAGAATGGCTGATTTTCTATTTTTTAACCGGTTTGGTTTGGCTTTTACAAAAGCCAAGATGCCAAACCGGACGACCCGCCCAGCCGCCGGGGGGCACGTTCACCCGCGCTGGTAGGCGGATATATGACAAAAGGGCATGGAGGATCCCACACATGCAGTGGTTTCGTACTTTACGAAATCACACATATATGGGCATTGCCTATAAGGATTGTGTTACATGTTAAGGGAGCCAAAGGTAAGGCCCCTCTTCTGCCTGGCTATGGCAAGCCATTTGTGCCTGCATAGCAGATATTTGAACGCATCACAGAAGTTTGTTGACTCCATTGCCAATCGTGATGGCGATAACTTATCGCCTTTCTTTACCTTCTGTATCTCACCCTTGCTGCTCTTGGTAACGGGAGTGATCTCGAGCTGGCTCTTGAGTTCCTTGCACTCAAACTTATCTATTAACAGTTTGGGTAATCTCTTATCCTTCTCACCCATCATGATGTTCATCAGGTTGAACTCATCTGAGTGCGATATGTTGCCCTGTCCCACACTCATAAGCTGTACGATCCATCCAGTACGTGTGCCTGCCTTATTGTATTCGATATCATGTTTGAGTTGAGTAGCAACGTCACGTCCTGTCTTACGATACTGATTGGTTGATCTGTCATGGTACAGATGCAATACCTTACGCTTATGTGGTTCAAAGAATGTAATGAACTTATCGCCTAACTCCCTTATCCACTCTGGTGTAAGCGTGTACATACCTTTGAGTACCCTATACTGATTGCCCTGCTCCTGCCCTATTACCAGGCTCATCATGTTGCCTGCATCAAACCCACCCTCGAGTATCTTATCATGCTGTACATACTTCAGCCCTGCTGATGTCTGAGACACATTGTCACGTATGCCAAACTTGTCATAGTAGTCATAGTTGTAGCCATCAATGTAGAAATGCTTATCTGCCAGGGCACCATAGAAACGGGCGCCCTTCTCCAGGGTCTTACGGATAGACAGTACTGCAGTCTTAAACTCTTCAAATGTCAATGATGCCAACAGGTTCTGGAAGTATCGCAGGGTAAGTATATCGGCATTGGCAAAGGAACTGACTATGTAGAAGAATGTGCTGTCCTGGCGAATCTTGCGGATGCGCTCTATCCAGCGAGCCTGATTTTTTTTGATGTTGTCAATGCGTTTGATATCCTCACCTTTTTGCTCAGCCTGGTAAAGCTCCAGGTTAATTTCATTGAGGATAATGGCAGATTGGATGATCCGGGTGATCTGTTCTTTGTCCATGTTCTTTTCCATGCGCAGCATCCAGTCACTTTCTCCCACACTGGGATCAGCCATGTCGCTGCAGAACGTTTGACCCATAAAGTAATGGGAATGGCCATAAAGGGCATAGTCTCCCCTGAGCGTCGGAAAAAGCTTACTTAATTTATCCCACTGGAGGTACTTTGCTTCATCGCCAAAATGGTGCACTACGGAGATCCCGGCGTTCGATGATGGCCTGTCAAGAGAAGTAAGAAAGAACTTACAACCGTTGAAGGTTGAAATAGTATGTTTGAATGAAAAGGTTTTAACCAGGGGTTTGGGCCAGTGATCCGGAGGCGGCACATCGACCACGAAATGATAGTTCTCCAGGAATTTCATTCTCCCCTCCCATCCTGTCAAAATGGCCGGAATAATGTTGGTCATCAGGTTCACGTAAGTATCCGATACAAAGGCAAAACTTGCCCTGGGCATGTCATATACCACATCAATGGTCCTTTTTGCCAGTATTTCAGTTGATTTTGCCGTTCCACGGCCACCATAGAGATAAAGATTTGCCGGCTTGATCAGATCGATCAGCGTGGATATCCAATTCGAGTAACGGATATCGGCCTCCTGAGTCGTTATCTTAGTTTTGCTCATCTGGCAGCATTTCAAATGGAACATCTTCAATCATGGCTTCACGCTTCACTTTTGATTTTTCCCTTTCGGTGATATCCAGGTTATCAATGAAGGCAGCCAGATCATTGCGATTGATTTTCGACACCCCGATATCCTCGATCCGGATGGTGTAAAATACCGGCCGGCGGTCAAGCAGTTCATCAGGAACCTGGTTCGGCTTATCCTTGCCTACACCGCGCAGCTCGGCGCTGTCCATGGTCAGCCGGCGGGCGGTTTCGAAGTCATTCAGCTCATAACAGATCCTGGCCATGTTATCCAACCGGTCGGCATAGATATTCGCCCAGGCTTCAACTTTCACCTGGTTATCCAGGTTGAAGAAATTCAGGGTTTCATAATAAAGCTGCGTTGCCTGGTATTTGGACAGCCGCGGGTATTGAACAACCACGGCGTTGATGATAAAACTCTTCGATTCGTATTTGTTGTACAGGCAACGGATGAAATCAATCTGCTCATAAAAGTTTACAACCTTTTCAGGCAGTTTTCCCGTCTCTCCCCGCTCGATCAGCCCCTGCAGCTGTTCATATTCATTGTGCTCTTCATCGAAAAACACCTGTTTTTTCAGGTTGTCAAGCTTTTGAGAATTTGCATCCTTTTTCCACTGCTGGATGGAAGTCATGTTGCCATCCTTTGCCCTTTTGAGGTTGGCCATGTCCAGTTCCGCCTGGGTAACGAGCAACCCCCGGTCATAATGATAGCGGACCTTCGATTCAAGGTTGCTGAACTCTTTCTGGAATGCTTTGGGATCCACATCCAGGTACATGGCGATTTGTTTCACGCTGTAGTTGACCGCCGCGAGCTTTTCGATCTCTTTATACTGTGCAGGGGTTAATTCCATTGAGGATTTCATTTTTACGAAATTCAAACACACTTCTGTTATTCAGGAAAACATATTGCTCATGCTGGGCGTTTTCGCCCCAGTTCCCGGACCTTTCCACGTCGAAATAGTGATCACCGGAGCGGATCAGGGCAATCTTGGCATGATTCCAGGAATATTTTACCCTCACCGGTTTGGTCTCGACCAGCGCCATCAGGTGATCATACACTTTGGGCAACCGGCTGCGGACTGAATCACTGATGAAAATATCAACAGAAAGGATCAGCCCTTTGTCGATCAGCCGCACCAGGGCATCAATGATCCGGATGTTGATGGAATAAGTGGCCAGGATCAGTTGCTGTATAGGTCCACATTCTTTGATGATGAACGGAATGAAGGTGAACGCATTGAATGAATTTACGGTCCACAAGAAGAAAATCTCACCTTCACCTGGCAAACGGCCTGTCAGATCCTTGATACTCTCAATTCGCTGTTCGTGCAGCTGCAGGAAACGTTCAATGCGGATCCCTGATGTGTCAGCGCTTTGCTGATCATCACCGGGATCCTCCAGCTCGTCGATATTGAAAAACTTTGAATTCACTTATAAGTTTAGTAAACGGTTAACTTCTGCCTGTTCTTTTTCCATCTCCCTGATGCGCTCCTTGCGGATCAGGGTCTGCGGGTGATCAGGTTGCCGGCGCAAGGCGGCCCGGTTACGCACCAGATTATTATCCAGGCGAATCTTCAGGTTTACCAGGTCACCGATCTTCATTCCCCGGATATCATCCACTCTTTTTAACCAGGTGAAAATCCTATGTTCACCCAGGATGGTACCTTTTTCCTTATAGTGATTGAGTTCCTTCCAGATGCGCCGGTTCTCCAGGTAATTTTCAACCGTGTCACTGGCCGCCCGGTGAATCTCTTCGTGTGTACGCGCAGTAAACAGGCAGGCATGCCCGAGCTTATAATTGTCATAAGCCGTTAGCATGTCTGCCACGAGGATCTTCAACTCAGGGGGGCAATCATTTTGCCGCAAAAAGGGGAATTCTTCCCGGATACGGAAGGCCGGTACTGAGTTTAATGCTATTTTTTGCGGCTCGCTTTTTTTGAGGCGGGCCCACTTACGGTTTTGGCGGTTTTTGTGGCCACCGGTGGGTTTGCCGATTGTGCCTTCACAGGGGGTATAACAACATCTTTCACCTGGGGAATATCTTTGGCCACTTTTGCCGAAAACAGATCCCTGAGCGCCTCCTGGGTCATCCCGGCGAGCTCGCGCAGCTCTTCATGGATCACACCGGTCATATACTCACTTTCAGGTTGCATGTTGCACTGTTTCTTCAGAGCAAGGCGGTTGGAATGTTTCATGATCAGCTGAACGCCGCCGGCGTGACTGCGGTCCTTTTTAAAATAATTTTCAATTTCGGTTTTCATAACTGAATGTTTTTGAATCGAAACAAACTTAAAATCATTGATATAATCTGAAAAGGACATTAAAAAACCCGCCGCACCATGACATGCGACGGGTAACACACACTTGATTATGGGAGGAATTAACCTCGTAAACTATCCGCTATTTGCGGCTCAATTCGAAGAACTTCCATGCACTTGCACCGCTTTTGAACGCTTTGAAGGTGATCTCAGCGCCTGCAATGGCGGTCCATGCCGTTCCGGATGACAGTACAAAGTCATCACCGGTGATTTCAGAAGGAAATGCTCCTCCGGATCCAACCAGGGTGAAACTCATTCCGTCAACTGCATTGCTGCAGGTCGTGATGGTTGCAGCTGCAGCAACACCCGAAGTCAGCGCATACCTGCCGGAACCTGTTACCAGGTTAACGGTAGCAGCGTCTGCGGCAATGGTTGCAAGCACTGTGCTGTAGGTCATCGTTCCCTGGTAATCGGCAACATCCGGACCTTTGTTGATCGACTTGAACGTGAACGTTGTTTTGTTCTTGTCCTTGTCGTCTTCAGCTTTGAAAACCATCTGAAGCGGTGAACACGGCGTTCCGTATTGGTTTTTCTGCACAGATGAACAACGCTCGATGATGATCCCGATGTTTTTGTTCATCCAGTTAGCGCGAAATTCCCTGATAGCCTGAGAATCTCCCGGGTGTTCGAATTCAACACTCTGCATGATGCCTTTTGCATCAGGATCGCCTTCGCTGTCGGCACCGGCTTTGATGGTACTCTGGGTTGCATACAATTTGCTCATGTATGCGCCCGCATTCAACGTGATGTTTCCGGTAATGACAATTCCGCTGGCATTCCTTGCCGGCATGCTGGCAACATCATCCCAATCAAAGATTGTGACGGTCGCTTTTTTATCCCCGCCAACTCCCTTGTTATCACCGGGCTTGCTGACGTCAACTTTTACGTACATATCGATAAAGTATTATAGGTTAAGACTGGCTATAGGCCGATGGGAGGGGATTATGTCCCCTCCCGGTCGGACTATGCGCTGCGGTCGATTTCGTAGAACTTAGCGTTCGCTGCTTTCTGGAGTCTGATCCAGGTACCTGCGGTGAGAGTCATTGCAGCGGTGAGAACGAAGTTCCCGGCGTTTGCAATCGTTGAAGCATTCGTAGCACTGCCGCCGTAGATGGTGTATACCTTATCCGTAACAGCATTGTCGAAGGTTGTGATGGCCGTGGCCTGTGAATTGGCAACCGTGATGAACTTGTCATTGCCGGTCACATCAGGCGTTACATCATCCGCTGCAATTGCCGTGGCAGTGCTGCTGACAACATCCCTCTTGAGTTCAATGAACTTGCCGTCACTTCTTTTCTTCAGATAAAGGATATCCCCTACCGAAGGAGTCCAGGCTGCAGTGATCAGGGAGAAGTTCCCGGAAGCTGCGATGGTGGAAGCGTTGGTGGCGTTGCCGCACTTGATCCTGACTTCCTGGCCAACGGCACAGTCGTCGAATGTGGTGATGGCAGTAGCCTGTGAATTGGCAACAGTCACCAGGGAGGTGTGATTCAACACCGATGGGGTGGTGTCGTTGGCATCTGCGCTGATGAAGTAATCGGCAGCCTCATCCACATCGTTGCAGAAGATCAGCTGAGTGCTGTAATCTGATGGCATCTCGGCGGCAGAAGCGTACTTCTTTCCAACCAGGTATGCCCATACGGATTCGCGCCAGTTGCTCCAGACTTTCAAAGTCCAGTCCTGCTGCTCGATGTTGAAGTTGAGCATCTCACCAGGCTGATCTTCGAACTGCTTGATGTTGCCCTCGAGGGTCCAGATCATGCGTTTGCTCGGAGCCATCCCGATCACCGGGATGATCTTTACCGAAGGATATTCCTTCACGTACATGATATCGGCCTTGTAATCCTGGTTCAAACCGTAAAGGGTCTCCAGGTTGGTGTGGTAATCGCTCAAAGCGTCGGTACTCATGTAGAGTACGATCCGGCCGGAGTCACGCAACACTTCAGGAATCAACTTCGTGGCATTCTTCACGTATGCCGCAATGGTGGAAGGTGTCCATTCGCCCAGGGCAAAGGGTTTTACCTTGAAAGCTGCAATCTGGTTCTTGATGAACTTCAACAAACCATTGCTGGCCTGCAGTGAAGTGCCGGCAACATTTTGCGTCGGGTTTTTGCGAACCCCGCGGATCGACCGGTTGGTCTTTTCGTTCTTCAGTTTCTTGGCGGTTTCCACCAGAATGTACTGGATGAATGACCATTTCATGGTCGATGATCCTTCACGGTTCAGGAAACCGATCCAGGTCTTTTCCAGTTCCTTCAGCTGAGAGAATTTATGAACGAACATCACATCGTACATGGTGAGGATTTCCGGCTCGAACTTGTAGCCGCCTTTAACCATGTTGTCAAAGCTGCTGCCCAGGGCAGTGCTGTCGGCCTGTGAGAAATCATCGGTGAGGAAGAGATTCACGAGCACGGCCTGATCCTGGTACCCTGATTCCGTCGGGAATACTTTCTCCAGGTCGGGCATTTCCTGCAGGAAACTCTGGATGCGATCCTGCATCCTCACGCGGTAATATTCGCCCAGGTCACTTTTCAGCGATGCATAATCAAGCGATGAAGCAGCGCGCGGTGCGCCCATTTCGATACCATGCATGGCACAAAGTGCTGCATAAGCACGTTTGTTGTATCCGTGACCTGCGTCAAGGGCAAAGAATGAATCGGTTTTACCGAAAAGGTGAGTATCCTGACCTGTCGGTTTCCAGTTTTTGGGATCTGTCTTCATATCCTTACGGTTTGCTTCCGGGTCGTCTTCCGGAGTTTTTTTGAGTGTGGCAATGATGCCATCCTTTTCGGTTACAATGCCGGCGAGCCTGTCCTTTTCAGCCTTTTCAGCGAGCAGGTCGCTGTCAGACTTTTTCTTTGCTGCAAGCAATGTGTTATTTTCAGCGGCAGCGGCCTGTAACTTTGATGTCATCGCAGTGACCATGGCGCCGATGGTAGCGTTGTCCGTGGAATTACCCTCCGGATCCTTTGAGAGAGCCTGAACAAACTGGCTGGTGAACTCGTCACCAAACTCAGCATTCAGCTTTGTTTGTTGTTCCTCGGTCAAAATGCTCTTACCATCCTTATCCTTGGCAAATGCCTGGATACTGAGGAATGCCAGGATGGTCGCAAAAAATTGTTTCATTGTTTAATAGAGTTTTAGTGATTTTGATTGATTGAGAATTTTATTTTTGAGTCCTAACTGATAGGCTTTGGCAAGCGCATAGTCCATGGAATTGATCTCATTGATCAACCCCAACTCCTGGGATTTTGCGGAAAAATAAATGGCACCGGTGAATACTTCAGATCCGGCATCGATGCCCAGGTTATCCTGGATCGTTTTATGAAAAACCTCGTTGACGAAATCCAGCATTTCTATGATGGGAGCGAGATCACCGGATTCCTTGAATGCCCGGTACTGTTCATCCTTGCGGGTTGACAGTGTGGCATAGATATCTTTAATGCTGATTCCAATCTTTTCCAACAGGCCAGCAAAATCCTGGATGGAAGTTTTGGTCCCGATGGACCCGATCATATCCATTGGAGAACTTGCAATCCGGTAGCTGCATCCGGATATCGCCCACATTGCTCCTGATGCAGCCATGCCGATCACCAGGGCAACGGATGGTTTTCCAAGATCCTTGATGGCATTTGTCAGCAGGTCGATGCCCGTCACCATCCCACCGGGAGAGTTGACGATGAACAAAACGGAATTGATTTTGTCGTTTGCCTTTACCTCCTGCAGCAGTTGGACCAGCCTCATGCTGTCCCAGGTGCAGATCACGTCTTCGATGGGGATCACTGCCACAGAATTTTCCGGAAGCATTTCATCATCGAGTTGCCATCTTCCAACCGTGTTGATCTGATCATCGGTGGCGGACCATGCAACCACATAAGGCTTTTTCTCTTCACCAGGCTTGAGCAGAATTTCCTGTCCCTTGATGAAGGCAATCAGCACAGGCAAATAAGAAACGGCTGTATCCTCGTGGATCAGCCATTGCGCGCCCAAAATGGAGAAAATGCGGTTTAACATTGTAAACTCTTAAATGAGTTCACAATATTATAAGGTGTGAGTGGTGGTATAAAGGACTGAAAAGGCGGCTACGCATCAAGCCAGCAGGCGCGGTATGTAGCCGAGCAGGTGAATTCGAACTGGTAGCCTGCCCCCTTGGATGCAACCTGGTTAGTCAGTGAAAGCTTTGCGCCGTTGACCATGTCGCCCATTATTTTTGCTGCCCCGGTGGTGTATTCGATCTTCACCAGAACCGGAGGACCAACGAGCGCATCCAGCGCTGAAACGTTTGCATCATCTTCACCAGGGAAGATGAATTTCAGGGATTGTTCCAACAGATCACCCGCGTCGGTATCCTTTGGCTTCTCGACGAATTCAGCGGTTCCCGGGGTGAAATATATCCCGGTCCAACCAATGCTACCCGAAAAATCAATGGACTTATGAAATCGATCCGTGGTATTTCCCAGGTAACTGACTTCACTAACCGGGACAACCGATATTTTGCATACCGAAGGGATCAGATTTGAATTTTTCTGGATGGTCATAATTTGTATTTTTATGCTACGCGTTCGCCATGTTCGCTAATTTCCACACATGGAAACGGCCGGACAATCATGGTCTTTAACTGCGGAACTAATATTGTTTTTAAATAAGCGTTTCTTTGACCTGAGTTTCAGGTATCTCTGAAAATCTTTTTCCAGACTATCCCAACAATCGAGCGGCAAATCGTATTTTTCGATAAAAAGCTCGATTGCATCCTTGCGATCCAGTCCCATCACGACACATTTTGCGATATCCTGGCGGTAGGTTATTTTGAAAAACTTCCAGATTTCCTTGATGAAGATCCGCTGCTTTGTCTCGGTGAGATAATTGTACGATCGGATATCCTTCAGCTCGAAATATGGCAACTGGATCGCCAGGGTATTTTCACCATGATCCGGGTCGTGATGACCCAGTGGCGGTTTGTCAAGGAACACATCCAGGATGGCATTGAAATTTGAATTTTTCGGAAACGAAATCGGGCTTCCCCCGTACAGCGTTTCAAGAAACCGGATCAGGTACGGTTCACACCGGACCCTGATGATGATGTTTGATGCCATGGAGTAAAATTAAGTTCGACTGTTGTCTTTATAAAGGTCAATGTTTATGGTACCTTCATATAAGAATTATTAAGCAAAAATCCAATAGTAATCTCAGAATTCCAATAGCAAAAAAAGTTTGTGCGAAGTGACAGGCATACTTGGTAAAAAGTCCAAATATTTTCGTGCAGTCGTGCTTTCGTACTTTCATTTTGCAACCATTTGAGTATCAATGCATTTAAAAAAGTAGTACCGATTTTCGTGCTTTTCGTGCTTTTCGTGCGATTTTCGTGCAGTAAAAAACACCCTCATAAAATCTCAAAATCAGATCGTTACATTTTAAAAATTTTAGTGCGCACGAAAGCACGAATATTTTCTATTATTCTTATAAGTATACTTGTCAAAAAGATAAATTAATAAATAATATATATATGTATAAGGCCTTCAACTCTTTGCGATTTTCATACCGTACCTTTGCACTATAATTTTTCAGAAAGAAAGGGGGCGGCGGGGCGAAAACAGACCCCGGAGGAGAGAAATGAATAAGGAGTTCGTACCGAGCTGTATTCGCTGCCGCTCACCCAGCTCCATACTTCACCAATTAAAAAGCCAGGCGAATGCCTGGCTTAGTTCTTTCTGAAGTGATCCTGAGCATCGACCGGCGGGAGATCGATCAACCTGGGGGAGATGGTGCGGTGCTATTTCCTGCCGGGAACAGATAAACGTGAATAACCGAACAGGCGCTGGAGCTCCTCAATAACGATCAGCTTCTTTTTCCAGCCTTTGACCATCAGTACCTGTTCCTTTTTATCCTTGTTAACCTCAATTTCCTTGAGATATAAAGCCTCACGCTCATTGATGCACGACAATATCGTGCTTATTTGAGCCTTGGATAATTCAACTGTCTTACTCATGAGTGTATTTTTGTTCAAAGATAGCAAATGAACCGTTATTGATTGAATAGGATTATATGCGAAATATGGCTGTCACCAACCCAGTCGTCAGCCCGGCGGTTTATTCTTTCTAATCCGCTTAATCGCCTGGTCATGTGTTTCTGTCCGAACATGATTGCCCGGACCATGGGTGTACTGAATATAATTGGTTTCTCTTCCATTTGAAAAATTATAAGGAATTAGGATAAACAAGTTCCACGAGCGTGCGATCATCCGTAAATGGAGTATCAGGAGGCAACTCTGTGAATTTTAACGGGACTCCTTTTCTTTCCAGATAACATTCATTACCTGTTCACCATCCAGGTTGTCAACCACAGAATGGATTTCCTTATCATTTGGGATCCGGATTTTCATGTTCGCTGAGTTTATGTAACCTCAAATATTCTATCAATTCGTTGTATTCTGTAAGCCATGCAATGGGAATTAACCGACCGAAGGAAAGAAATCTGCTGATCGTATTTGAAAGTTCTGCAAATCGCTGATCTTTTATCATGTATTCAAACACATTCCTGGGCATGATACCGATCGGCGGCCGCTCTGAATTTACATCATCCGGATCCTCGATTTTATCCAGGACCCTGATGATCGTATCACGCACCCACTGCATGTGCTCAACAACTAAATTTCGCGGTATCTCTTGAGCATGAAGATGCTTATTGCTTAAATGAAATTTAATCATCACATCCGACACAACACCATGAATTCTTAATTTAACCTGTTCCTTTTCCATTTGCTTTCGTTTAAAATCCTCGTGTAACATTTGGCCGTTCCCGCTGGATGGGGATATCATGCCTGATCTGATCCATCTTCGCTTTAAATGCAACCGGGTCAACATGCTTTTCCGGAGCAACCGGTTGATGGTTTAATTCGAGCATTTCTTCAATGATTTCTTTGCCTGTTGGTTGTTTCTTTGCCACGTTCGGATTACACTCTTTTCTGCAGAAGCGTTGTTTATTATGCGTTGGCATAAATGGTTTACCGCAATTTTCACAGTTCTTTTCGGCGAACGTTCTCTTCTGCTTTTCCTTCTGTTTCGTAACAGGGGGGGGTACAGGTAGTTGCGTATCTTGTACCGGCGCATGAAACAAATCAGTATTTGCAACTTTAATTTTTTCATCCCAATTCCATGGGCCATCTTCATAAACTATTCCGGTCAGTACTGAAATAGCCTTTCTTGCATTGTGAATTCTAAATTCGCATTCAGCAATGATTTCCAATAAATCCTGGGTAATCTCAAGTTCTGTTTTCATGATTTGCTATTTAATTGGCGTTTTATGCAACTTAATTGGCGTTTTGTGTATCATTATTGACATTTTTTGTATCATTTTCGGCAAAAATGTATTTGTTACTCATCCTTGACAAATGTTTTATGCTTCAATACTATTCTGTCGATTGCTTCATCACATAATTCTTTGCTTTCCCAACCACACCCGCATGGAAGTGATTTGATCCAACTACCCAAAAAGTACTGGTAAATCGTCCATTCACCTTCACGGACACACTGTGACCGCATAATAATGATTCCCTGGCCACTTAAAGCCGCCCTATCAGATTCTGTCATGGGAAAATAGTTGAGTTAGAAAATTTAGCGTTAGCAATTGTGAAATACTCAACCCCGCCGCGCTTGTCATCACCACCCGGTTTCCCGAATTTGTCGCAGATCTGAGGATTGAATGAAGCATGGTGATATTCACACCAGGCTATCATTTTTTTCTTGAAGCGGAAAGGGTTCATGAATTTCCGCTGTGTAGGTGTTTTCTCCAAAAAGTTATTGTACAGCTCAGCCCTGGGGATGTCGATGTTCAAATTCTGTCCGGTGGATGTGTCGATGCTCTCCGGATCTTCCACGTTGAAATATTCACCGGCCCAGGTTAAGAAGTCTTCACCAATGAACTGGCGCAACCGGCGCTGGTCAAGGCGTTCGGTAGGCGGCTGGATCAGTCCGGAGTGATTGTAACCCCATCCCATATCGCCGGCCTGGAAATACAACCTCAGGCAGTCGGCCATGAAGTTGTAAAACAGGTTCCACTGCTTGTCATCCCATTCATCGAAAAAATTGATTCCGAAATCATCGACCGGCTTAAACTCTTCATTGTAGTAATCGCTGAAGGCGATCAGCGCCTGCCGGTCCTTGAATGATGCGCTGCTTCCGTTGATGGCATGATTTGTTGTGATGAATATCTTCGGGGTTTCACGCTCGGAAATGGTCCAGCGCTTGACACCCTTCACGTTCACCATCAGCTTGCCGGTGATGATCGGGAAGAAGAATTCGAAGTCGATGTTGGCGCGAACGTCGTCCATGAAGATGTTATCTGTTTTCTCGGTGACTTCTTCAAACAGGAACGGATCATGCTCCAGGTCCTTTGACTTTGCCCCGATGTAACATTGCGGCACCACCTGGCCAATGGCAAAACCCATGATCGATTTCCCGGTGCGCCCATTGCTTTCGCCAACCTCGCTGAGTTTGCCATCCATGGCAATGACAGCCTTTTCACATGATTTGTCACGGTATTTGTGAAGCAGATAACCGATGGCCGTCATTTTCGACACCATGTGAAGGTTTGTTTCATAGCGTTCCTCGATGGATCGCTGATCCTTCTCCAGTTTCTTACGGGTTTTCTGGTGCTGCACTTTGTTCCAGAAGAACTCACCGGTGTTGTGAATGAACCGGGCAAAATGACACTCCATTGCCTCAGGGGAGAATTCAACATCGAACTGGCCCATCACAGGCTCATATTCCATGGGGTCAAGTTTGTTGGCCAGGATGTAATCGATGTCGATGCGGTTCACTTTGATCATTTCTTTTCCCATCAACACACCGTCGAAATCATTCACCCGGTCGCGCCAAACATAATTCTGCAAATCACTCAGCGGCTTTTCATCCACCCCGTCGGAAGTGATCTTCCAGTAATTGTTTTTAAAGAACAGGTACTGGTGCCGTTTGTCGGCAGATTCAAAGACCGGTTTTACAAAATCAACGTTCCCCAGGGAATCAGGACCGAAATACATTTTCCCGCCACGATAAAGCATGTCCATCACTTCAACGAGTTCCTCCCGGTTATTGGTGGCCAGTATCGCTTTGCTGAAATCCATGATGTAATCGCGGATCTGATAAGCTTCAACCGTCTGAACTATTTTATCTGTGATCTGGCACAGCGCATAGTTCCTTCCGGCCATCTCGATGCGGCCGAATCCCCGGCGGTGAAGGAAGTTGTAAGCGTAAAGGTACCTGAAGCGATACTGCGTATAATCATTGCCTTTTCGGTCCTCTTTGGTGATCTTTTCCCAGAACTGTTCATCGTCCTGCAGGGGCTGTGCCGGCACGAGCTTACCGGCTTCATCGAATTTCCATTTGTGCCGGCCAATGTAGAATTCAGGAAGGTTCTGCAGGGTTTCCTTGTACTTCATGGCAAAGGAATTCGAATCCTGAAGGCTCCAGAACTCGAGCAGCTTCAGATCCGACACCGTGGTGATCTTATTCAGCTGGATATATTTCCCCTGGCCATCCTTTTCGTTGATCGCTGTTTTGATGTCGTTGAACAGGTCGTTTTCACTATCCCGGAGCGTGCCGGCCAGCAGATCATCAACACCTTTCTCATACACCGGTATCTTATCATCCTTGCGGATGTAGGCAAAGTAAATTTCCAGGTAAATTCCCAGGTTGATGAACGTTTTGAAGTAATCGCGGAAGTTCCGTACAGCCCAATAAAAGGAATATGGGCGCTGATCAACCCGGGATCCCGGCTTCAGGTCGTTGCTCAGGGCATCCCAATCGGCATCGATCAGAAATATCACCTCTTCGACTTTACATGCCTGAACGATCAGCTGCAGCTCGTAGGGCAGTTTATTGTTGTGCCCGATGTTCTGGATACCCATCACTCCCACAGATGTAAGGCCATGCTTGCAGGCCTTCACGGCTTTCTTCTCCCCTTCCTGGATGAACAGCCTTTTGATCACGCGCCGATTGCGGTAAGCTTCCCGAATCTCTTCCGGGAAGAACAGGTGGGATCCGGATCCGGATGGCGATGAATATTTCATCGGGCGGCCGCTCTTGTCATGATGCAGATCCGGATTTTGCCACCGGATCCTGAATAGGTGTTCCTGCTTGTTCCCTTTTGGCCTGGTAAACATGACCGGCTTGCCCTCGAGGTCGTAATACCAGATGATCATGTCATCACCTGGTGCGATCTTCCCATACTGATCCCTGGTGCCGGTTTCAAAAACATCAACCACCTTTTGGGTATTCTCATCGATGACAACAGTGGCCTTTTGATCAGCATCCGAAAGTCCGCTGGAGGCGAGCTGCCGGTCGCGAAAAGTAAGTTCCTTCACGCCGTTCTTTACCTGCGGTCCCTTTGGCTTTTCTTCATATTCCAGCAGCACATTGTATTTTTCGGCCAGGTACTTGATTGCATCAGGATATGAGGTATTTTTCATATCCATGATGAAGTTGATCGGTGACGTTCCACCGTACTCGCAGGAGAAGCACTTGTAGATACCCTGCGCCGGTGTCACGATCAGCCCTTTTCCTTTGCCTGACTTGCCGCACTTGGGGCACTTGGTATAAAGACTCGCCCCGCTTCTTTCGAGCTTGCAGAAGTCAGATATGACCTCTTCTACCTTTACGACTGATAAAATACGTTGAATGCAATCCTGGGTGATCTTCATAAATTATGGCAGAAAAATGAGTGGTTAATCTTTAACTGGAGGAAGATGTTTATCAGAAACCTGTGCTTTTTTGGCAGGATCATCAATGGTGACTTTTCCGATGGTGATCAGATCGATCAGGTACCTTGCCCTGGCTTCGGCTTCACTGGTAAACGTTCTCCATTTCCCGTCACTCATTTTTAACTTGAAGTATCCGTTGAGATACTTATGGATCTTCATTTCATTGAAAAAACCGAACGGGATCATGTGCCCGAGTTCAGTCATATTGTAGGCCGGGAAAGCCTTTTGAAAATATTCTCCTTTGTTTTTAAGGATAAAATGATTTTGACCGGGAACAAAGGCCCAGTACTTTGAGGCTTTCCACCTGATCCCTAATTCGGATATTTCCTTCGATGTTTTTGGCGTTGTATAATTCAATTCTTCTTTCATTTTTCGCGGGTTAATTGATGATTTTGATTTTTGGGATAGTTCTGCAGCTCTTTCTTGCAAAAAAGGATCATGTCGATGATCTTGCTTTCGCTGGAGGAATGCGATGGATTAGCCGGGGATGGCAGTATTTTGTGCAGGTCTTCCTCCAGGGCAAGGATTACCTTGCAAATCTCCTCGAGCTTCTTGTCCTGTAACCATGAATTGTACTTTATGCAACGGTCTAAAGAAGCGAGCTTCGACTCTTTGCGATAGAAATCATGGTGGCCGGTTTCAAACAGAACCCGGGAATGCACAACGAATTTTGAGAACATTAGCAGGATATAGCTGCGTTTTGATGACAGAACGTACTTTTCAGCATCCGTCCGGTCGACAAAGCTTCCACGGTCAGATTTAACACCATGACCGAGATCCCAGGTCATCTCAAAAGAAGTGATTCCGGTTTGCGGGCACACTTCGAACGATTTAAGGTCAAACATCTGCATAGGATTATGAATTATCACGTTTAGTCCATTCATTCTGTAAAGCATCAACCAGCTGATTGAGACGGGCAATCTTGTTTTTTGCGGATTCTGATTCATCAAGATATTTAGGCCGATCACCATAGAGAAGCAACTTATTCTCCAAATCTAATTTCATTATTGTATATGCCTGAACCGATAATAGGATGTCAGGATCACTCATATTTGAAAAGGTTGTGGCGCTCATTGTTTTTTTTTATGTTACCTGGCGAGGTCGTTATCCGCAAGTTTCATTTCGTAAGATTTTTTAACAAGTTCCCTGCTCTTGCGGTGCAGGGAACTTGCATGATCAAAATTTTTCCCATTTTCAGGCGTAACCTGAGCGTTAAAAGTTGGCGATCTGATCAGTGGTTCGTTTGCCTGGCTGCTTTCTGCCGAAACCGTGGAGTTTTTAACCGGATCGGCTTCCTGGGCACCAATTGCAAACAGGTCGAGTTGGGATGGATCCGGAAGTTCCGGACCCTTTGAAATGATATCCATTTAGTGAATGTTGTTTTTTCCTGCAAAAAATGCGATTATCGACTTTGAGAACCCACCGATTTTATGAGCGATCTGCTGACACTCCTTGTTTACGGTATGAACAGAGGTGCCCAGGTAGGCAGCAATCTGTTGGTTGGTAAGATCCTTTGCCACCATGCGAATGATGACCAGGTCGTGATGAGTGAGATGCCCGGATTTAACCTCAGGGAATTTGCACAACAGCCCATCGGCTGCACAAGGCCGGCGGCCGCAATCCCAGTATTCAGAATGGGTAATTCCATTTTCATCGAGATCGGCTATTTTGTCAAATTCACCGAACCGACAGAAAACAAATTGCTTCAGCTGCTCAATCGGATCGGTGACACCGAGCAGATCGAGACCGGCCAATGCTTTGTGATCTGCATCCAGTTCTTGGCGCAAGGTCGTAGCCTGGTCAATGGTTATCTCATCAAATGGGTGGATCAATCTATCCTCAATAAATTGAACTTCGCCATTCATGACAAAGAACTCAGATTTTGCAGGTTGGAATCCTGCCGGCATTGTGTTGATTTGTGTGTTCATGGTTTGTGTGTGTTTGGGATGATATAATTCAGGATTGAATTATTCGCTTTTCTAAATCATCATTGCGATCATTGTAATCTTCCAGGTATTGAATCGCTTCTTCAATGATGATGGTATTGTATCGCTTATCTTCGGGGTTCAACACAGCCTGTACATACCGCAATGTGAAATGGAGATCAGGGTTTTTCTTGATGATCCGTTCAAGGATCACCTGTGCGCTTCCCAGAGGAAGTTTATCATACAGCTTTTTCAATGTTTTCTTATTAATCATGCTAATTAGGTATTTACTTTGTTCGTCTAATGTTCTATATTTGTTCGTTATCAGTTCGCAAATGTACAGTAGAATTCTGTTTTTAGGTAAATATATTTCCGTTTACGAGTAATTTATTTCTATTCTAAATATAATTTATTAAATGACAATTAATTACCAAAAGATTAAGGAAGAAATTGAAAAGCGGAATTATCGGCTTAAATATTTCATACCGAAATTTGCTAAAATGGGAGAAAAGGGTTTTAAACTTGCTTGTGAGGGTGATACATTAAAGGTTGATACACTCCTTAAGGTCAGTAAGGCATTGAAAATACCAATGGCTTATTGGTTCCAGGAGGAAGATCAAGAGATAAAGAATGAAATTGAAATGACCTATGGGGAAAATTCCGCTACAATCATAAAGCGGTTAAATACCCAAATAGACGGATATGTAAAAAACGAGATTGAGCTACATAGGCAAATTGATGATTTGCGAGAAAAACTCGGTCTCGGTAAAGTCGGTTCTTAAGGCTTGTACACAGCAACCCCCTGCCCCCATTACTGGTCCTTAACGTGTTTGAGTGCATTACTACGTGTATAGTAGATTTAGGTTTCGTAAATAGTTTGGTTTGATGGGAAACAAAGAAGGCGACACAATGAAGTTTGATCGGGACGATATCATTAAATTCCTAATCGACAACATGATTTCGACCAAGGCGCGTGTAGCAGCCCTTGAAACAGCCTTTTTAGCTTACGTAGCTTTACAGACGCCCGACAGATTAAACACCTTTGAGAAGACTCTTCGGATTCGACAAGAGCAAGAAATTCAGAAAGGGCTCGACGATCTAAAGATGGTCGATGTATATCTTTCAGATTTACTACGTAGTGAACTGGACGATCTGAATCCATGATGGAATGTTTCGGCGAAGGAACGATGAACAGCAATAATATCAAAGGACACGGCCATTAAAACCGAAACACAAACTGAAACAAAATGCCTCAAAATGCACTTAAAAACACAGTGAAAAAGCAGCTAACAACTTGATATTTAATTGGGGGTTATTTGGGATTTAGTCCTGTCCCCGCTACAAAGATTACAGTTCTCAACAATATCAAGGGTTTCAGAGTTTCAGTGATTAAAATTGAAACATTTTGAAACAAAATGCTGCGGTCATTTCACCGATGTTTTTTAACCTGGCGAGGTCGGAAAACAAAAAAAGAAATGGAAAATTTTAAAACCGCAAAACTATTCGACGCCGGCGGCGATATCACAAAACGCTGGTTTGTTTACTACTCATTCAGATCCCCGGAGACCGGCAAATATCGCCGGTTTCAGCATTGGGTTCCTGCAAAAATTCTTACTTGTTCCGGACGCCGGGACAAAGGCCATGAGATGATCAAGGTCCTCAATAAGAAATTACGCCAGGGATACAATCCATTTGCCTTCCTGGAGAGAAAATACACCAGTATTTCCGTGGCCATCGATTTTGTGCTCTCCCTGAAGAACACCTCGTGCCGTAAAAGAACAACCCATACCTACGACAGCATGGTGAAGAAATTCAAGGAGTGGCTTGAATTCAAAAAATTAATCAACCTGCCGGTGGATGATTTCAATTACACCCACGCCCAGGAGTTCATGGATTATACCAAATCAGTGCTCGGAAACGGGAACAGGACCTATAACAACCGGGTGACCGCCATGAAGACCATCTTCAAAGTCCTTGTAAAGCGCGAATATATCCTGGTGAATCCCTTCGAAAATATTGAACGGTTCCCGAAACAGGATGCCTCGATTATTGCATTTAATGTTGACGAGCTTATGATCATGCAGCAGTACCTACCGGAATGGAATTACGATTTGTACGTTTGCGCCTGCCTGATCTTCTATTGCTTTATCCGGCCGCAGGAGATCGTGCGCATGAGGGTTTCTCATATCAACCTGAGGCAACGAACAATCATTACCCTGGGCGCAACTTCAAAGAATAAAAAGCAACAGGTCGTGCAGATACCGGATGCCCTGGTGCCGATCCTGGCAAAGCTGGATCTGAAGTTCCCGGGAAATTTCTTTGTCTTTGCAAAAAACCAGAAGCGGGGCCCAAAGGAATATGCTCCAACCAGGATCGCGGAAGCATGGCGGGAGTTTGCGGATCACTACGGAATTGAGAAAAACATTTATTCGTTGAAGCACACTGGTGTAGGCATGGCCATCGAGGCCGGAATCAACGTAAGGGATCTGCAGCTGCAGCTGCGCCACTCGAGCCTGGAGGAAACTCAGGTTTACCTGGACAAGTTTAATGTACGGCCATCGGCGGTACTGACTACTAATTTTCCGGACCTTGCCCGATTAGCCAGAAATAACGGACCCGTTCATTTACCTCTACCGGCTCATATTTATAACCCTGGTCAATCATAAACCGGGTGATCCCCTCACGGGGCCACTCCAGGTCGGGAATGAATTCGGCCATCATTTCATTGATCTCCGAAGTGGTGAACTTCAGCGATGCGTCCTTTAAAGATTGAACTGGAGGGAACTTGGTGCGAAAAGATGCGAAGATCTCTTCAAAATTGATGCGCGACATATATGGAAGGTTTAAAAATCCCCGGTACCTGTCGCACACCATATACCTTGCAGTACAAAATGTGTAAAGGCTTCCCCTTTACTGTACCGGGGAATGCCTTAACTGCAAGAAATTAATATAGTATGCGACGGGTCAAAGATAATAAAAAACCCGCCGGGATGGGGCGGGTTCATTCGACAGGAATAAAAAATGAAGAAGTCAATCTATTGACTAATTCTCGCCTAATTGGAAG
Source organism: Bacteroidota bacterium (assembly GCA_037139855.1). Taxonomy (GTDB): domain Bacteria; phylum Bacteroidota; class Bacteroidia; order Bacteroidales; family FEN-979; genus CAIVAT01. Next base: position 37,065 of record JBAXFM010000001.1, on the reverse strand, counting down.
TCAGAAAAATTAGCATTATCACCTACAACTGTAACTTTTAAATGGAATTTCGTTCTCAGCATGGCACCAAAACTATTTTGACTATCCACCCATGAATCAACAAGGTAAACCTCATTACCAGTGTTAACAACATGCCTTAACTTTTCGGAAGTTTCAGGAAATTGAGCCGAAGATGGGCTTTTTAAATGTTGCTTTACGTATTGCTCAGCAACTCCATAGACACTTAATTTTTTAACATCTGGATCATTGTCAGATGTGGAAGAATCTGAACCAACACATGATGTCATAGCGAAAATCAATAAAATCAGCAATTTTGTGATAAAAAGTTTTTTCATAACTGTTAGGTTTAGGTTAGCCCCTGCAAATTATAAAAAAACCGGCACCTGGGCACCGGTTTCATCAAAATATACCTATAAATAGTTACGGGCAAGTGTAGCACTCCAGGAGCGCCGGCATGATCCGGTCCTTTTTGATAGTTACCTGGATGTTTTTTACCAGATACTTCATTCCATCAATCATGTATTTGCGGGAAAAATCAAAGTCCTTTATTTCCTGCATGGTCATGAGCTTCATGATCTTCACCATTTTCGTGCTCATCCGAAAATCAAAATAGGCTTTGTAGTGCTTGTTAAACAAGCCATATTCACCACCGAAAAACAGGTTGTTTGTTGCTGTGGCCGGCCTGGCGATGACCTTCTTTTGTGCCGGATCAGTTTGATCGTAATGAACGAAAAATAGTTTCTGGGTTACTTCTCTCCAGCCTGTCCTGGCATTACCGATCACTGCAGGTTCTCCAACATTGGCATTCAGCAGCGATGAAACCTTTGTTTCAATCGCCTGGTCGGCGGTTCTGTAAAGATATTCCAGGTAAAGATCAACCGTTGGGTACCATGGCATCCAAAGTTTATCCGTCCAGAGAATGTAATAATTACTTTTATCTTCAACATATCGCAGGTCCATGATGTCATCGGCAGGCCATGGGTTCAAATCTGCAACTGTTTTTACACTTGCCTTCAGGTGGCTCAGTCTGTCAGCATCAAGATCTTTGCGCGGCTGATACAGTTCATCATCTGTATCCATGGCCATGGTCAAATGGAATCCGGTGATCTTCTCTTCAAGATCGGTACTGACAGAAATTATTTGTTTTGAAAATTCAGTATAATCGGTTGCTTTCACGATTTTATCAACCGACATAAGCCTCACCGTTTTATTACTGTTATTGACAAAAAAACGAATATTGAAAAAGGTCTCCAATCCCAGGAAGAAATCATTGATACTGATCCTGGGTAGATGGTAATTCAGCAGAAGCTTATTGACATCATATTGAAAAAATCCGTATGGTCCGGTATTGCAATCAACCAGGTTAAACAGCGCAAGTGCATTATAGTCTGAATCAGACGCAAAAAATGAATCATCAAAAGTATATGCCTGGTGCTCCAGGATTTTTTTAAGCACAAATCGAAGGTATAGCATTGGTACAAGAATCGTTCTCTCTGTAACACCACCAATGAATTCTGACTTCAGCAATGAATTGATGTAGATATTAAAATAATGAAGGCCTGTATTCACTGGCAATTCATCAAAATAAGTCTTATTCAGAATCTGAGGGAAAGCGATATTACGCGCCGGATATATCGTATTGGCGCATTCGTTCATATAAGTTAGCCTGGCTGCTTCCGTTGCAAAAGTCATCTCGCCAAAATCTACCTCCTGCAGGAAGGCGTATTTGCGGGAATAAAAGAAATCACCTTCACCCTCCAGCATCGCACCTTCATAAGATTTCGAATTCAATGCCTTCAGCTTAAGCGTTCCCTGGAACAGGCTCAATCCATTCCACAAAAACATCCCCGGATCTGATCGGTACACATCCGCCGTGCTCTCCACCCGGTGTACGAATTCAAGTATCCTCGCATTGCGGGGAGTGACCGGGATCCGGAAGGGGTACGAATAGGACCCGACATCTCCGAATATCGGCGATTTCAGGTTCATGGTGAACGAGAAATCATCGGGCAGGTCAACGAACTGATCGGCGAGCTTGAGGGAGAGCATGGGTTATGGTGTTAAGAATTAACCCCTGGGTTAACTTCCTCAGGTTTTGGTGGCGTGCTTTTAAAAATCATTTCTGTTTTGGCAGCCGATTCTTTGTTCGTTCCAAAAAAGAAACCGAGCACCATGATCGCGGCAGTGCAGAGTGATCCGAACATCATATCTGCCAGGCGAAGATTTTCGGGCGGGATGGGTGACAGGAAAAGCCGATAGAACATCAGCAGCCATCCGCCGATAACTAATGCCGCAAGGCCATACTGGAATGCGTCTTTTGATTTCATTGCTGTGGTTTTGGAAATTCGTAATTACTTGTAATAAGGTCAACGGCAAGGGTTACTATATCCTTGTAAAAAGGTTCATTCTCGTATGACTGAAAAGTTTCAGCGACCTTTTCGGTTGTGGCGGTGATTTCGGAGGGTGTCATTAGAAAAATCCTTTGTAATATGAGTATTGGTTTTAAAAGTCTGTTCCGAAAATTAAAGTGTTACCCGTTGACAAAACTTCATTGCCATATAAATAAAAAATCATAGCATGATTGCCCTCGGTATAGTAAGTTGTGTTATCATTAGATACCCTAAGTATTGGGTGAGTTGGAGAGATGTTATCCCGTCCGAGCGCTAAATTCATATTATCTGTACAATAAATAACTAAGCAGTAATTTGTTGCTGCAGTCAATGTTATTTGATTCGCTCCGGAAAAAGTAAGGGTTCGTAATGCAAAATTAAAACCCAATGTACTTAAGTCGATTGCGTCAGAAGTTGCTAACGCAGTCCCTGTTGGTTGCGAATTAACTCCGTAAGTTCCTGAATGTGCATATATATGTGCATAAAAATTTCCTGACGCACCATAAAACATACGTGCATAAATTACAGCGGAAGTTATTTTCGATGCTTTTGTAGTAGTAAAATTTTGTGAAAAATAGTAGTACATACTTGAATAAAAATTATAATTCGATTCAGGGTAACTATCAATTAATGTCTGCCCATTTCCAATCAATGACCACCCCAATAAAATCAATACCAATATCTTTTTCATGTTTCTGTTTATTTAAAATCCGCTGATTGCATACCCAAATATCTTGTTCCGTCGTATTTGATTACCATGACATCCACCGCTCCCGATGTGTTTGTCCATGTTGGAGCCGTTCCCCCGGCATAAATTAAAGCAGGAGAAAATGCTACGGTATATGCGGTCGTGGATGCCTCATGTACCATTACCAAAGTAAGGGTTTGCCCTGCAACCATCCCTTTCAGGGTGTATGTACAATTCCCGTTTCTTGTCACGGTCTGCGTGTTTCCCTGAGAGGCGTAAATGTTTATTGTCGTTCCGCTGTTGCCGTTGGCTTTTAACCCTGAAACAATCGCACTATCACAGGCAAGCTTTGTTCCTGCTGCTTTTCCAATATTGGGAGTTACAAGCGATGCAGACGTAAGGGGTGCATAGGTTGAATTGTCGTAACTCAATGTCGTTCCCGATATTTTTACAAAACCCGTTCCCGAAATTATTGCCTGGTGAGCGGTTGAAATATGCGTTTGTATGTTTGCGTTGGCGGGTTCTTTAGCCGCTATCTCGTCGTAAATTGTTGCCGTTTCGGAATTAAAGAATTTTGGTGTTATATATCCGTACTGGGTGTTTGCGTTGCTGTCTGCCCTCTTTGGGTATAACCCTAAGTGGTTGCCCCAACTGTAAGCCGTATTGGCGTTGGCACTTGAACCACCTGACCAGGTGATTGCCCCGTTAAAATCTCCATTAGTAAAGAATCCGTTCCATCTATTATTGACATCGCCTAAAGCAAGTGAGTGATGGCCACCATTGGTTCCATAAAAAAAACCAGAACTATTAAACGCATACCTCGTTTCTGCCGTATCTAATCTTGCTTTTAGGTCAATATTCACAATTCCATCTGGCCATGAAATTATTTTCGATACACTATGATTTAACGTATCCGTCGATATAAGAGCAGCTATGGTCATCCCTTTTGACAAAAATAGCTGCGAGTAATCACCCTCTTCAACGTTACCGCAAATCAAACTTATTTCATTCGAATCTCTTATAATTCTTGTACGAATATCACCAGTAGTCAGATTCCGAAGATAAGCACTATCAAATGGGTGATCTCTTGCTCCTAATGAAATATTTGAATAACCTGTGTTTGATACAAGATCTCGGAATGGCATAAAGTTTTTTGAATATTGAGATCCAAATATAGGTGGGAAAAACCCCAACATGGCATTATTATGCCTAATTCCTGTTCCAGTATTTGGCAAAGAAAAGAATCCTCCTTGAGTAGTATCATATGGAAATATTGCCGATGAGTACATTTGAACTCCACTGGCTTTTTCGATACTCAGTATTGCCTGATATCCACTGTCCCACCTGGGTCCATCCTGTATGCTAATACCACCATACACTTTAAGTTTTTGATACGCACTTGGAGAACAACCTATCCCTACATTTTTAGTCGTGTCTTTCTGCACAATATTACCATTCTTTAACTGCCATAACACACTATCCTTATCAGCGTATCCATTATGCCCATGATCCCCGAATGCCGCGGTTGAATGGCTTGTTCCTAATCCGGGAAAACTGTAAATGGTGGTATCGTTGATCGTGATCCGATCAGGATACAAATAAATTTTGTAGATCATCCCTCCCCGGAAGAACGTAAGGGTATCCAACACGTAATTCTGCCCGCTGGTGAGCGTGGCCAGGAAAAGAAATAAAATTGTCAGTAGCTTTTTCATGTTTGAATTTTAAGCGGTTATTCCTGAATAAGGCATTGCAATTGCATTTAAAGTGGCATTCACCAGGGTTTTAACAACCAGTTTTGTCGTTGATTTGCTTACCAGGTAAATCTGAACCGGGTTGCCCTTCGCATCAACACCATTTACATTGTAGGTGTAGTTGCTGTCGGGGAACACGAGGCTCCAGGTAAGATTGCAGCTTACTCCTTTTGTTGCGTAAGCGTGTGCCTCCCTAACGATTGATCCAGATGTTTGTGACTTCAATTGCTCAATGTAATTGAGCAGGGCGATCTCAGCAGCTTCATGATCTTCAACCTGCACCTTTGTGCCTGTAGCACGACCGGTCAGCGCAGATTTAATGGTATTAAATACATCGGTGTAGGTCATATTAACTGTATTGTGTTGAATATTCTGATGCATCGTAAACCCGAACCGCAACCGGCACAGGTGTTACTGTGCTTATCATTCTAATGTTTGAAAAAAAAAACTGTTGTACGCCCTTTCATATTCAAATGCAAGGTCATAATTGTACTTTGCATCCTTTGTCAATGTTGTTTTTTTGGACGTCAACAAACATTTGAGCAACCGGCCATCCTCCAACTCAAATATTTCAGAGGACAGCATGAAATCCCTCAGATACTGCAGGAAATCTTTCGTGAGCCAGCCGGTATTTGCCTTGTAGTTCAGAGATTCGCTGATCGATGTGTGAGCACCTGGTGCATTAAAGGTTGTTTCAATGTCTTCGCTAGTGTAATTAACCTTTTCACGATCATTTTCAACAAGATTCTCAAAAACTCCTGTACACCTCAAAGAATCATACGTGCCCCACGAGTTCCGGAAGCGGAAGTACCGTGTGTTTTCATGATACCTTTTATCCAGGACAAACTCCCTGATATCGGATATCACATTCCCAGCATTATCGACCAGGTAAAGTTCCCAGCGATCAACATTCCCGCTCAATTGAGCAGCCAGGTTGAGCTGTGTGTAACCGGCCATGAATTCATACACCGACCAGTACTGGACCGAAAGCGCCGGGGTGATGTTGATGGTGGAACCGGTGTCGCCATTGTAAATGTGCGCCTTCATCTGAATGGATGTGATGCCCGGGGTTTGCACCGCATAGAAAAGGCTGTGCGTTTCCACTTTGTCGGTAAGCTTCGACGGCGGCGACCAGGTCATGAACTTTTTGCGCGTGGCTGTCAGGCTGAAGTAATCAACCAGGGCAGCATTATTGGCAACCAGGTCTTCCCTGTTCAATCCTCCGGCAATGGCATAGCAAAAGATATGATCCGGATCGGTGTAAGTTCTGGGAAGAAATACCCCGGCAACGCGATCGCAAAATACAGTGCGGTACTTCAGAAAGTAATCGGTGTAGATGTGATGAAAAAAAGTATCTGACGATAAGCGGAACCTGGGCGGCGGAACCTGCAGCAAACTGGCGTAGATGTACTCCTGCGCCTCAAATTTCACGCTTCCATCTGCAGTAACCGGCTTGTAATCTTCCCCGAGCTTTTCCGTTCCATTCTTCCAAACCTGCATCAGAACGCCTTCCACGGTTCCGGCTGTTCCAACCTGCCCTGCCTGGTAAGTGGTTACGGTAACTCCAACAATTGTATTGCTGCCGGCGCTCCAGTCATAATCGGGAGAGGCGGTTCTTGCAGTGAGGTAGATGTTTGAACCGTCATTCAGCATGTCGTAAGCGCGTGAAATCTGAACATCATTCATCAGGTAGTTTAAACATTCTTCGCTCCAGCGGGTCGGAGTCCACGAATCATCCGCAATCGGCAGGTGATCCTTGGTGGTCGGTTCATTCTTGAGCGTAAATGTTCTGGTTTCGCCCATGAACGTAACAGTCATGGCATGATCGGGGGTTGAATCGATATCGGTGAAAGCGATTTCAATAAGGGAAAGAACCCCGTCGATGGGAACGCCGCCACCACCGCCGCCGCCTGATGTTCCGGGAGTGAGCTGGTAACGCATCGGGTTACCGGCAAATGACATGAGAAAAGTTTTCTTCGTGATGTTCATGGGACAAACTTAGCGGAGTATGGATTTTTTTTAAAGGACAACCGGTTACCTGGTCACCCGGCTTTCGATCTCGGCAACAGTTGCCATGGTATCGCGCATGTTATCAAATCCGATTTGCGCGGCCACAGGCTTCTTGAGTTGCTCCTGAAAATCATTCATGGCTTTGAGTGTGTCCGGATGGAACTGAACTATCACCGGTCCACTGGCCGCCGATCGCTGCGCTGAAGCATCCGGGTAAAGCCCGCCGGCACGTTGTGGCACTTGCATGATGGCCTGAACCAGATCCGGCCTGAAGCGCATCAGGTTTTCCGTATGCTTTGGATTTATGATGATCTCCCGGCCGGTTTCTGCAAATAATGTTGGCGTGCTGTACAAGCCTGATGGCGGCTGATCCATGTATGGAACACCACGATATTCCTTGTTATCATCTTTGCCGAGAACGTCGTAGCGGCCATTGGCTGCCTGGCGTGACCTCAGGAAAGCGCCGTACCTTCCTTTTGCAGCTTCTGGAATTGGGGTTGAAGCAATGTACCCGATCTGTATTGCTCCGAGTAACCCTACGAGCGCCGCGAGAATGATCCCGATAATTGGACCGGCGCTCAATGCGGAGATTACACCCTGGGCAACCCCAATGATGGCCTGTGCCAATGAAATTGCTCTCTGCCGTTTAGCCTGTTTGATGGACAGTTCTTTTTTCTTGGCATCCATCTCGAGATCCATCTTACCCACCGCGGCATCATATTGCTTCTGGGTAATCAGTTTTGCATCCAGCTGTTTCTTCAGGTTGGCCTTCTTCTTATTGTTGGCATTTTCATCCTTCTGCAGGTTGGCATTTTCATAATCATTCATGGCCGAAAATAGGCCACCCAACGAATTCACCACCGTTGACAAGGTTGAAATGATGGTATTGACGGCCTCCATTGTGACCTCAGAAAGTCCTTTATAATATTCGTCCCAAATCTCTTTCTGCTTTTCGGCGTTGTCACCTACAGCTGCCAGTTCTTCATCCCTGGCAGCAGCCAGCAAGGCTTTGCGTTGTCCTATCTGAAAAACGGGATCGAGGCCATCCCCCTTCCCTGCTTTAGTTTTTGTCCCTTTTTTGGGTTCGGTGGATGATACAAAGGCAGGACCAGTAAACTCCGCATCAAGTTTTTCTCCAAGGCTTTTGTATTTTTCCTTGATATCTAGTTTTTGCTGCTCAGTGAGTTCAGTGTTGCTCAACTCATAAGCACTCATTTTGTCGAGAAACTCTACCGAAGACATGTACCATTCAACACTTCCCTTATCTTCGGCATTAATTTTAGCTTCCCATTTATCCTTTTCCAGTTTCCAGGATTCAGCCAGTTCCTTATCTGAATACTTCTTGTTTATTTTCTCCTTTTCATTTTCATAAGAAGCATCCAGTGCTTTTCGCAGATTGTTTTCAAGTTTAGAATTGCCGGTGATCTCAGCAAGTTTTTGCTTATGATTCAACTCAGCCATCTTCAATTCGCGTTCCTGCTCATCCTTGATCATCGAGATGTTCAGTTCGGCGAGCTGTTTCTGCATCGCCTTGATCCTGTTAATTTCTTTATCCACCGGATCAGCCGGACCGCCACCATCCGATTTCGGTTTACTACCCTTATCTCCAGTATCAAGGTTCCCAAGCGCGCCTTTTCCTTCATCATACACCTTCTGCATATCGGCTTCATTGGTTTTGATGAAATCATCATAAGTTTTCTTTGCCGCCTGGATGTTGGCGTTCAATTTCGCCTGGTTGGCCCCGGGCATATTGAGTTGCGCCTCGTACATTTTAATGGTCCCCTGCAGAATCTTTCCGACTTCATTCTGCTGTTTTACCAAAGCAGTGAGCGAATCCTGGCGCGTTTCCATGGCTATTTTAGCCTTGATCGACTCAATGATGCTTTGATATGAATCATCAATTTGCTTCAAAAACAATTTTTCGTCTGAGAGATTTTTCAATGTAGTGCCATACTTGCTGTTGATCTCTTCAATCAACCTTTTGCGCTCTTCACTGCCGGCATTGGATTTACGAAGTTGATCATACATGGCCTGGGCAGATGCCGTCTCCTCTTCTGTTTTTTTCAGGCTGTCATCTTTGATCTTATTCAACTTTGATTGCGATTCGATGGCATCTTCCGTATTGCTTTTAAACAACAGCAGTGCGGTTGCAGCTGCAGCGATCAACCCGGCGAGCATTCCCCATGGACTGGTGGCCAGCGTGGCATTGAATAGTTTTGTCACCCTGTCAGCCATTGCGGTAGCAAGGCTGTAGAGTTTCTTGGCACTGGTAACGGCAAGTACTGTAACCGTATATGCAGCCACTGCAGCCAAGGTCATCAGGATGATAGACCGGTGTTCATTAAAGAATTTAATGGATCCGAGAATCGCCTTCATCAGGTAGCTGAAGGCATTGGTGCTGAAGGTAAGCGCCGGCGCCAGTTTTTCACCCAATTCGATTGACATCAACTGCACCCGGTTCTGTGCCTGGGCAAGTCTGGATGTATTGTTATCGGTATTGATTGCGGCTTGCTCCAGGGCAACACTGGTGCCGGTGACTGCCTTGGTGTAATTTTTCAGTTCACCCACATTGTTGATCAGAATCTTTGCGGCTGTGATATTCTCTACGCCAAACATATTGACCAATTCAGCCACGGAAAGGTTCTTTTTGCCTAGGTTCTCCATTGCCGTGGCCATCCCGACGATGGCAGGATTGGTGTCTTTTGCCCCTTCCTGGAGTTTCAAAATGACTGCCCGGAGGGACCTGCCAGCCATTTCCGGCTGAGTCATTCTAGGCGCCAATGTTTCAAGTGTACCAACGAGTTCTTCAATAGACATTCCAGCATCAGCAGCAACCGTCCCTGATTTTTCAATTGCCTCGGTCAGGTAGGGAATCTCTCCTGCACCTTCTTTGGATCCGGCAGCAAGGGCATTTATGATCCGGCGCGAATCGCTTGCCGGAGCGTTAAACTGATTAAGAACCCCGGTTAGTGCTTTCACTGCCGGTTCCAGTTCGGAATTTGCAGCTTCAGACAACAAAATGGCTTCCTTGGTAACCATGTTGAGATCCTCCTTGTTCTTCAGCAGTTCAGGCCGGGCGCTGCCTACCTTTGTGTAGGCGTCAACGATCGCATCTGCCGACTGGGTGATCCGCACGTTACCTTCGCCCATGGAGGTACTCATTTCCTTTGCCTGCTGTGAAAGCCAGGTAAGGTTATCGCCGGTGAGACCGGTCAGCGCTGAGAGATTATCGAGTTTCTTTTCATATTCGTTGAAAACGTCAACCACTTTGCGAAATGAAAAAACCAATCCGGTCAGGGCTGCAACGCCAGCGGTTAGCATCCCAAAATACTTATTGAACCCTTCAGCCATGCCACCGATACTCAGGCCTGTTGATTTAGCATTGGTCGAAAGCTCGCGAAATCTTCCGTTAACCTTTGCAAGTTCGGCATCCAGTTTTTTCCAGTGTTCAGTACCTGGTACGGCCCTGGCCATTTCATTGCGCAGCTGCGACTGCAGCGACTTGAGTTCTTTCAGCGAAAGCGCCTGGAGTCCGGCCTCCTTGCGCATGTTTTTCATTTCAACATCGAGCTTTGCGATCGCATCCTTTCGGGAATTATATTCTGCCGAATTCTTTTTCCCTTCGACTTCCAGCTTCTTAAGTTCCGCTTCGTAGCCCATCATGGTTTTTTCCATCTCCATGAGGCTTTTTTTCGCCTGGTCATTGTTGATGAAAATTGAAAACCGGTAATCGGAAATGTTTGTTTTGCCAGCCATGGTTATCGGATATAAATTCGTGTTGAATTGATGATTGCAGTATTGCTGTATTCCATAATGATTTCTTCGAGTTCCGGGATGAACGACTCGATTACGGGGTTAAACCATGGTTTTGGTTTGCGGTTAAATCCCAGGGTTTTTGATATTTTCACAACCGTACCATTGGCCATCACGTATCCGCGGCCAACGCCCTTGTGCACGAATATGCCCTCGCGTGCGAAGGAAAACCCGAGACGGTAAATTTCACCGTATTCATAATAGTAGGTGTTGCGGATACTGGAAGCAAGGCGCTTGCCTCCGATGCCCAGGGATCTGATGGATGGCGGAAGGGCGGCGTTTACTTTTGCGCCCCATCCCTTTAATTTCTCATTGAATGCCTCCATTTCTTCAGTATTGAAAGAACGCTGGTGGCGCTGTGTCTGTCCTGTCTCTACAATGCCGATGTCAAAAGGACCTTCCCAGGAACCTTTGCCGATCCTGCCGTTTTGACGGCTGTCAATCACCTTCTTCCAAAAGCTCATTACAAATTGTTTGAGCAATGATACATCCGACAGCTGCGAGGGTAAAGGACAATAAAAAATCCCCTGAACTTTTTTTCGTGGTTCAGGGGATCCTTTTAACTCCTTTATGAATTTCAGCCCGGTTGACATCCCGGGCGTAATTAGAATACTTTTAATCGCCAAAGGAGCACAGCCACGCCAATAAGTATGAAGATCGTTAGTATGGCAATGGCCCACCAGGGAAGTCCCGTTCGTTCGACGGTCTTATCCATGCGCTGTTCATACGATTTCTGGTGTAATTGATCATTTTTATTTACCTGTGCGCTGTTTTGTTCCTTCTTGTTCTGGTCACTGGCCTCAATGCGTTTGATGATACGCTGAAATTTTACCGGGATTTGAACCTTGATGATCGTGTCCTTTTTGGTAGCACTCACCGGAACCATTACCCAGATATTCGTGTCACATTGCTCGTTGGTGACCGTTTCAGCCTTGGTTTGAGTATTCGTCTCAATTTGTGCTGTGGATTTTGCTTCTTCCGTTGATTTCGACTCGGATTCAGTTTTCACCTCGCTCTTTTGAACATTCTTTGTCGTGGTGCATGACTGCAGGCACAGAAAAAACATGATGGCTCCGAACAGAATTATCTGCCAGTCCTGGGGATGTTTTGATTTCATGATTTGTCGAATTTGAATTTGAGACTTCCATTAAAATAGAGCCAGGCTTCCGACCGGCGGCGCCTGATCAGGCCGGCATGTGGTTTGCCACCGGCCAGAATCCAGCGGTAAAACTGGTTTTCGATGGCAGGATCGCCGGGATCTTTATTGATCACTTTGAGCAAGTTGGAATTTTTAAATGCCAGAATTCCCAGGTTGTACACGAAATCGACCAGTGCATCAAATCTTTGCTGGCCGATATACACCGTCACAGCCGATGCAACCGCGCTTTCGGCCAATGCGATATCGGAGGTAAGGTATTCGTAAACCTGTTGTTCAGTGATCACATCACCGGGCATGACCCTGCGGCCATCAGGATACCGCGTAGTTCCCATGCCAATGGTCCATTTCCCTGCCGGGCATTTATACGCCTTCATGAAATTGCGGAAATTGCCGCCACATTCGAACTCTTCGATCATGGCCAGGCAGTTCTTTGATACGCGTGTGATTTTATCCATTTTTCTCGCTTTTCTGATGCTTTACCGTATATTCTACCTCTGTTTTGGTACTTTTCTCGTATCTGCGTGTATAGTCATCCTCCGGATCATCCGTGATCTCCGAGATGGTTTCTGTACTTTTCCGTTTCAGAAGCTTCAGGATGCGTTTAAAAATCGGCTCGTTGGTGATCCTGGTAATGTTTTCAAACATACTTTTAAGCTCGACAAAGCAGATAAACCCTGCTGTAAGACTTGCCAGTCTCACCCAGGTCAGATCGAAGGTATGTTCCATCATCCAGGCCGCCATCACGGCCACTGTGTACCAAAGAAATTTCAGCACTGTTTTGCGCAGCTTATGGCTCTCAATCGCGTTGCCTTCCTTTATCGATGCCCATATTCCCGAAACCGTATCAAAAAGCAGGAAAATCAACATGACATGGATCATCTCGGAGATGGGAGCGAAATAGGATATGAACAGAATGGCCACCTTTGTCAGCAGCGAATTGAACGTTACCGCACAGATGTTTTCGGGGATCATGGGTGACGGATATTTAAGTGTAGTGGCCATTATTGGATTGTTCCTGTTGTTTTGAGTTTAAATGAAAGTGACCATCCGTTGCATCCAAGCAGGTTGTACTCCGGATCTGTGTGCATTCCGTTGATGATGAGCCGGTGCATCAGGTGGCTGTATTGTCCGCCGTCAATGTCATGATCATTGTCCCCGGCCAGTGCGATCATTTTGTCTTTGATGGCCGACATGAGGTATTGTGTACCCGCCATCTCAATGAGGAATTCATCAGCAGATAGATTTCCCGGATCGCTTTTCTTGATCAGGCAGGCAAAGCATGAGTCAATCTCTTCAAAATCGTCCACACTGGTCGCTTCCATATCCGTTGACGGGATGATCGCAAACAGGAGTGTCGCGCCATTATCCATGTCACGCACAATGCCAGGAAGGTCAGACTCCTCATGAATGATCAGGGTCTTTGTGATGGCAGGAAACGCTCTTGCGATGTATTCCCAGAATGACTTGTATTTAATCACCGATACCATTGTCCTTGTATTTAGCCTCCATTGCTTTTGCTTGTTTCACCACCTGGTACAGGCGGATCATGATGTCGTAAAGATTTTGCCCGTCGGTTTCCTCGATGGACCCGAACACTTTTGTTTCTGCCAGACTATAAAGGATCCCGATCAGCCCGATATCCGGAGAGTCATCAGATTCACCCGATTTTTCATAAATAACCGAAAGATCAATATCCTTTCCATCAACATTGACGGTCCCTTTAGCCAGGTATTCTTCACATCCGGAGAAGAATAGAAAGATACCATAACGCACCGCGATTGGGAGCTTCGCTATTTCCTTCACGCGGGCCTCGAGGAACGCCGGATTTGATTTTGCCGTAAATGGTATCCGGGGCTGTCCGTCGTACGATGGCAACATGCGTCTGAGCCAAAGAAAGCTTTTGGCAGGCCGGTACAGAACCGCCACCAGGTGATTCAGGTCGGTTTCGCTGTGCGAATCAATGTAGGCAGCATAATAGCTGTGCGCGATGCGGTATTCGGCAAAGGTCGCATCCTGAAGCGCATCCTTCGGACCGTGGTACTTGCCGCAGATCCGGGGAATGAAGTTTTTGCGGAAACTCAATTTAAAGGTCTTTACCTTCTGTCCGTCTCTGTCAATTTCTTCAAAGAAAGAATCGCAAAGCTCGCTGATGCGGAATATTTCACCGTAGGCATTTTCCCTGTCATCCTTTGTCATCAGCTGCCATCCCATATCAAACTTAACATCCAGTAATTTCAGGATCAATTTCGATTTGAAATCGGCGATATCGAACTTCCCGGAGAGATATTGCAGGATCAGGTCAATGAAATAAACAAATTGATCCTGGTTCATTTCATGGATGCTGGAAGGAAATTCCTTAACCAGGTGACGCTCGGGTATCTCGATTTTGTGCATTACAGTCTGACGAATTTTAACAGTGGATCAATGATGTCTGTCGGATCATTGGGCGTAAATATTTCCCCTGCAGCTGCTGTGTCAAGTTTGCGGATATACTCCTGCAGCTTGACCAGCTCGCGCATGCCGTCCTTTTCCAGTGACGATGCTATTTCGTTGCGTTCCTGCTTGGATGCCGGGGTTTTGCCCTTGACAACATTGGCCGTGATGTTGGTGAAAATGCCTGCCGGCAGAACTTCCGATGAAAGTCTTTTCACGGCAACACTGAGCGCCATCAGCGCCAGGGGTGGACGGATTTTGTCCAAAATAATAATGTTCTCCGGCGTAAGGTCATTATCCAGGACTTGTTCTGTGATCTGTGTGTACTTGGTTTCACCCAGGCATGCCTTGATATCGTTTTCCTGAATTCGTTTGATCATCGGGACCAGTGAAAGGAATGTCATCCGGCTGCCTCCGATGAGAAACACGTTTTCAAACTCTTTCACCGTGGGGATCAGCAGTTCTTTGGTGGCTTTGTACGCGGCAGAAGTTCCCCAGGGAATGATAACATTCAAATCCAGATCCTTCTCGTCGATATGTTCATCCAGGAATTCAAGCAGAACATCGATTGCCTCATGCTCCAGGGAGATCAGGTTTTCATTGTCCTTTTCAATCTGCCACTCGAAAGCCGGTTTCTCCTGTTCCGAAACGAATATTTGCCGCCCTTTATCGCTGTGTGTAAGATCGGAACTGGGCACATAACGCCGGTAGGCGTGAATGGCCACCGGCAGTTGAATCTTTTCGATCAGTTCTTCCAGGAGCAGATACTCGGGATGATCTTCATCAGGCGTGGCCAGGTGATAAAACGCCGACATGTAATGATCTTCGGCAGCCTTGAACACCTCGGGTCCTATTACCTTTTTGATATCACGCTCGGCGAAGCTTACGTAAGATTTTAGATTGCTGAAGGTGATCGATTTGTAAATGAAACCGATCAGTTCTTTCAGTTCCGTGGCACCGGCACCGCTTCTGTTTAAGATCATGGTTACGGGTTTTGAGTTGTTTTTTTGTCTCCTGTCTGGGTTCCTGAATCCTGGTTCTTGATCCGGTCTGCAGGACTGGTTTGCGATTCGGTAAGCAAAACATCATGGTAGAAGCCCAGGCGAAGACCACGCCCGGGGAAGTTGGCATTGATCGCGATGTTGATGTCTTTCATCACGATGCCTTCAGGGATATCCACCCCGGTGGCCAGGTAAAGTTTGAACGCGTAAAGCTGCTCGGAACCGCTGGGCAGGTTTCCATCCTTGCTCAGGTTGCTCAGGGCCGGGTGTACCCCAAGCCCTGAGGTAGTCTGGAACAATGCCTCGTTGGCAATGTTAATCTGAGCATCGATGAAATCTTTTACCTTCTGATCCAGCGGGGTGATCTTCCATCCGACATATTGGTTACCCAATTCGTCAAAAACCGTGGTAGTGCTGACAAACTTCCCCACCTTGTCATTACCGGCCAGGGCAATGGAAAAGCTTTCCATCACATCATCCTGGGCCTTTTTGAACAACTTTTCAGTGAATATCCCATTCGACTCCTCCGATTGCAGGATCATCTGTTCCCTTAACTTTTCCCAGTATATCGCCGGCACTTCAATATGGTACTTGATGGCCATAGAATTGTCGTTAAAACTCGACAGAAGCTTCGGAATGGATGACGAAAGTTTGATCCAGTTCAATGATCCGTGTATCGGGGAACGGGAGTACTCATTGTCCAGGGCAAATGAGTACAGATTTGAATAGCGCATCGATACCGGGTTGGCAAAAGGCCGCGATGGGTCCAGAACCGGGTATTTCCTCAATCCGAGTTGCCATGGCTGGCGAAAATTGCCAACGATGATGTTATTGATCTGGTTATTGTCATCCGGCCATTCCAGGCGGGCAAACATGGAAGAAACATGCTCGAGCTTCGCGATTTGTGGTTTTTCACCGATCCGGAAGCCTTTGTTGCGGTAGAACTTGGAAAAATGCCCGTTCATGGTCCGAAACTCGATGCAACACTTCAGCAGGTAATCTTCGTAATCCCACGAATCGAGCCATGCCTGAACTTCAGGATCGGTGAGCCAGTACTTCACCCGGCGCCCATTCTCGAAATTCAGTTTATACAGCGCCGGTCCCTGGCCATAGAGCAACTGAGCCTGTTTGTTCAGGATCTCCGGAGTGAGGTTGTTCTCATCCAGGATGATTCGCAGTTCGTCGGGGTAGTTGTTTTCCTGTCCATTGGCCACGATTGAGAACTCACCGATTTTGACA
Source organism: Bacteroidota bacterium (assembly GCA_037139855.1). Taxonomy (GTDB): domain Bacteria; phylum Bacteroidota; class Bacteroidia; order Bacteroidales; family FEN-979; genus CAIVAT01. The sequence goes on along the minus strand of JBAXFM010000001.1, from coordinate 20,581 downwards.
GGGATCAATTGCCTGACATTCGTATAGAATGGCAGTACCGAAGGGCTTGCCATCTTGAAGGATCCGGCCACGTCGAACGCATAAACGCCTACCGGGGTAATCCCGAAAGCTTTATTTCCTTCCCGGACGAGTTGTACGTCCGATTTTTTTACCTCAGTCATGCAGCATCAATTAAGAATTACCCGTTTATCATCGAAATACATGATCAGCAATTGCCAGCAAACCCTTGGTTTCTCAATCTCTTCATCGAAATAGAAAATCTTGTCATCCGCGTTTACCAGATCATCCCCTTTGGCCGCAGGCCTGAGGTGTGCACTTTTCACGTACCGGATTCCTTCGCTGGTATCCTTATCCCGGTTCAGCGTGGCATGAACGAAAGAAAAGGACTTGTCCTGCTGTGACAATTTCCTCATTTCCCGGATGGCTTCGTACAGATCTATGGTCTCCTCGGTGATCATGGAGCAAACATATCTTTTGAGCAGGTTTTTTTAAAGGACACACCCACCGGTGGGGATACGAGCAGAAAAAAAGGAGTCCCGGTTTCCCGGGACTCCCTTTAAGAAGCTTAGAAGTTGATTTTCTGTTCAACTTCGCTGATGCTTGCATCGAAAGCTGACTTAAGGAACTCAATTACCTTCTTGATTCCAGGGGTGAAACTGGTGGTGAAGACATTTCCGTCTGAATCATTCAGCCGCAGGCTGCAGTTGAAATCATTGGAAGCGGTTTGAAACCTTTCAATTTCGCTTCGTGTTTGCACCAGTTTCGTCCTTTTCTCGACGATGAGCTGCAGGTTTTCGACCTTTTGAATTTTTTCGGTGAGGGTTAACTCCTTTTTGACTTCCGGTACCGGGTTTTTCTCTTCCGGAATCGTGAAGTTGGGAGACTGAACCGGCCTGATCACTGTTAGACCGGTCTTTTCTGATGCACTTGCCCCGCCGTTGGTGGGTTTCTGAACTGCTGAACTTACTTTTGTCATTGTGTGTGCCCCTGCCCTGGGGACTTATTTAGGCATCTGGCTCCGCCTGATGAATGAAAAATTTATGCCACTGCCATAACCGGAATGAAAATTCTGGAACAAATGTTCAGGTCAGTATCCGCAGGATATGAATGAACCCAACGGGCGGTGGATCCGTCAGGAGACCGCGTTTAGAGAGATGATATTTTCGTGAGGTTAACTTTGCACTAAATTTGAGTAATAAGTAGTGCGCTGGCCACCGTGTTTTTCTTTGCCGGCTTTCTTTCTTTGCGGTGATTTCAAAAAAGAAAGCCGCCCTCAAGGCGAGCCGCTGCGAGCATAAAAAAAGCCCCGGGTTTTCCCGGGGCTCCTGTCATTTAGAGAACATTTTTAAAAACTGTTCCCATTCGAATTTTACCTTTTCAGGATCTGATGTTTCCATTGCAAGGCAGTACCCAGGATAGTAAACATCATCCTGCAGCTGGCTGAACATTTCGTATAGCGCTTCCATTATAACCTCCCGTCGTCAGCAAATGAATAAAAGCTTTCATCGCCCAGGATCAGATGGTCAAGTACCTGTATTTCCATGTACTCACCAGCTAATTTTAACTTCTTTGTAATTCTTTCGTCGGCCTCTGAGGGAACCAGGGTTCCGCTCGGGTGATTGTGTGCCAGGATAATGTTTGACGCATTAGCCAGCAGGGCGGCCTGGAAGATCGCTTTGGGATCCACCACGGTCCCAGAGACTCCTCCCTGGGAAATGCAGCGATAGCCCAGGACTTTGTTTGCCCTGTTCATTAAAAGGATGTAGAACGACTCATAAAGATCAATCTGGTCATTCCAGATGCTCTTGAGAAGGTCAAAGGCATCATTTGATTTGGTGATTTTCTGTCGCTCAGACGGGCGAACGGTGTTGTGATAGACGATGCTTACTTCAGCAACGCTCGAGTTGAACAAGTTCATGGTTTTCATACGGCAATTGTTTTATGCAGCCGTTATCAGGCCGCTGGTTAATAATGAAATTTTGCCGTAAGGCTTCACCGCGGGGAATAAATAATGTCAGGGGTGTGGGTCACGATTGCATGCAATCTGAAGTAACCTGAAAGGCGGCAAGTTCCTCCAGGAGGCCGCCCTTGACAGTTTTACCCTTCTTTCCCCATAGGTAACTTTGATGAATTTCGAGTATTAAGTAGTGCGCTGGCCAAACTCGGTTTCTTTTTCGCTTCCTTTTTCTTTGCCGGTTATTCAAAGAAAAAGGAAGTCCAAAATTTGAACTTCCCTTTCCATGAGATCAACATTAAAGTAAAACTTTATGTAAAAATCAGACAGAATGGCTGATTTTCTATTTTTTAACCGGTTTGGTTTGGCTTTTACAAAAGCCAAGATGCCAAACCGGACGACCCGCCCAGCCGCCGGGGGGCACGTTCACCCGCGCTGGTAGGCGGATATATGACAAAAGGGCATGGAGGATCCCACACATGCAGTGGTTTCGTACTTTACGAAATCACACATATATGGGCATTGCCTATAAGGATTGTGTTACATGTTAAGGGAGCCAAAGGTAAGGCCCCTCTTCTGCCTGGCTATGGCAAGCCATTTGTGCCTGCATAGCAGATATTTGAACGCATCACAGAAGTTTGTTGACTCCATTGCCAATCGTGATGGCGATAACTTATCGCCTTTCTTTACCTTCTGTATCTCACCCTTGCTGCTCTTGGTAACGGGAGTGATCTCGAGCTGGCTCTTGAGTTCCTTGCACTCAAACTTATCTATTAACAGTTTGGGTAATCTCTTATCCTTCTCACCCATCATGATGTTCATCAGGTTGAACTCATCTGAGTGCGATATGTTGCCCTGTCCCACACTCATAAGCTGTACGATCCATCCAGTACGTGTGCCTGCCTTATTGTATTCGATATCATGTTTGAGTTGAGTAGCAACGTCACGTCCTGTCTTACGATACTGATTGGTTGATCTGTCATGGTACAGATGCAATACCTTACGCTTATGTGGTTCAAAGAATGTAATGAACTTATCGCCTAACTCCCTTATCCACTCTGGTGTAAGCGTGTACATACCTTTGAGTACCCTATACTGATTGCCCTGCTCCTGCCCTATTACCAGGCTCATCATGTTGCCTGCATCAAACCCACCCTCGAGTATCTTATCATGCTGTACATACTTCAGCCCTGCTGATGTCTGAGACACATTGTCACGTATGCCAAACTTGTCATAGTAGTCATAGTTGTAGCCATCAATGTAGAAATGCTTATCTGCCAGGGCACCATAGAAACGGGCGCCCTTCTCCAGGGTCTTACGGATAGACAGTACTGCAGTCTTAAACTCTTCAAATGTCAATGATGCCAACAGGTTCTGGAAGTATCGCAGGGTAAGTATATCGGCATTGGCAAAGGAACTGACTATGTAGAAGAATGTGCTGTCCTGGCGAATCTTGCGGATGCGCTCTATCCAGCGAGCCTGATTTTTTTTGATGTTGTCAATGCGTTTGATATCCTCACCTTTTTGCTCAGCCTGGTAAAGCTCCAGGTTAATTTCATTGAGGATAATGGCAGATTGGATGATCCGGGTGATCTGTTCTTTGTCCATGTTCTTTTCCATGCGCAGCATCCAGTCACTTTCTCCCACACTGGGATCAGCCATGTCGCTGCAGAACGTTTGACCCATAAAGTAATGGGAATGGCCATAAAGGGCATAGTCTCCCCTGAGCGTCGGAAAAAGCTTACTTAATTTATCCCACTGGAGGTACTTTGCTTCATCGCCAAAATGGTGCACTACGGAGATCCCGGCGTTCGATGATGGCCTGTCAAGAGAAGTAAGAAAGAACTTACAACCGTTGAAGGTTGAAATAGTATGTTTGAATGAAAAGGTTTTAACCAGGGGTTTGGGCCAGTGATCCGGAGGCGGCACATCGACCACGAAATGATAGTTCTCCAGGAATTTCATTCTCCCCTCCCATCCTGTCAAAATGGCCGGAATAATGTTGGTCATCAGGTTCACGTAAGTATCCGATACAAAGGCAAAACTTGCCCTGGGCATGTCATATACCACATCAATGGTCCTTTTTGCCAGTATTTCAGTTGATTTTGCCGTTCCACGGCCACCATAGAGATAAAGATTTGCCGGCTTGATCAGATCGATCAGCGTGGATATCCAATTCGAGTAACGGATATCGGCCTCCTGAGTCGTTATCTTAGTTTTGCTCATCTGGCAGCATTTCAAATGGAACATCTTCAATCATGGCTTCACGCTTCACTTTTGATTTTTCCCTTTCGGTGATATCCAGGTTATCAATGAAGGCAGCCAGATCATTGCGATTGATTTTCGACACCCCGATATCCTCGATCCGGATGGTGTAAAATACCGGCCGGCGGTCAAGCAGTTCATCAGGAACCTGGTTCGGCTTATCCTTGCCTACACCGCGCAGCTCGGCGCTGTCCATGGTCAGCCGGCGGGCGGTTTCGAAGTCATTCAGCTCATAACAGATCCTGGCCATGTTATCCAACCGGTCGGCATAGATATTCGCCCAGGCTTCAACTTTCACCTGGTTATCCAGGTTGAAGAAATTCAGGGTTTCATAATAAAGCTGCGTTGCCTGGTATTTGGACAGCCGCGGGTATTGAACAACCACGGCGTTGATGATAAAACTCTTCGATTCGTATTTGTTGTACAGGCAACGGATGAAATCAATCTGCTCATAAAAGTTTACAACCTTTTCAGGCAGTTTTCCCGTCTCTCCCCGCTCGATCAGCCCCTGCAGCTGTTCATATTCATTGTGCTCTTCATCGAAAAACACCTGTTTTTTCAGGTTGTCAAGCTTTTGAGAATTTGCATCCTTTTTCCACTGCTGGATGGAAGTCATGTTGCCATCCTTTGCCCTTTTGAGGTTGGCCATGTCCAGTTCCGCCTGGGTAACGAGCAACCCCCGGTCATAATGATAGCGGACCTTCGATTCAAGGTTGCTGAACTCTTTCTGGAATGCTTTGGGATCCACATCCAGGTACATGGCGATTTGTTTCACGCTGTAGTTGACCGCCGCGAGCTTTTCGATCTCTTTATACTGTGCAGGGGTTAATTCCATTGAGGATTTCATTTTTACGAAATTCAAACACACTTCTGTTATTCAGGAAAACATATTGCTCATGCTGGGCGTTTTCGCCCCAGTTCCCGGACCTTTCCACGTCGAAATAGTGATCACCGGAGCGGATCAGGGCAATCTTGGCATGATTCCAGGAATATTTTACCCTCACCGGTTTGGTCTCGACCAGCGCCATCAGGTGATCATACACTTTGGGCAACCGGCTGCGGACTGAATCACTGATGAAAATATCAACAGAAAGGATCAGCCCTTTGTCGATCAGCCGCACCAGGGCATCAATGATCCGGATGTTGATGGAATAAGTGGCCAGGATCAGTTGCTGTATAGGTCCACATTCTTTGATGATGAACGGAATGAAGGTGAACGCATTGAATGAATTTACGGTCCACAAGAAGAAAATCTCACCTTCACCTGGCAAACGGCCTGTCAGATCCTTGATACTCTCAATTCGCTGTTCGTGCAGCTGCAGGAAACGTTCAATGCGGATCCCTGATGTGTCAGCGCTTTGCTGATCATCACCGGGATCCTCCAGCTCGTCGATATTGAAAAACTTTGAATTCACTTATAAGTTTAGTAAACGGTTAACTTCTGCCTGTTCTTTTTCCATCTCCCTGATGCGCTCCTTGCGGATCAGGGTCTGCGGGTGATCAGGTTGCCGGCGCAAGGCGGCCCGGTTACGCACCAGATTATTATCCAGGCGAATCTTCAGGTTTACCAGGTCACCGATCTTCATTCCCCGGATATCATCCACTCTTTTTAACCAGGTGAAAATCCTATGTTCACCCAGGATGGTACCTTTTTCCTTATAGTGATTGAGTTCCTTCCAGATGCGCCGGTTCTCCAGGTAATTTTCAACCGTGTCACTGGCCGCCCGGTGAATCTCTTCGTGTGTACGCGCAGTAAACAGGCAGGCATGCCCGAGCTTATAATTGTCATAAGCCGTTAGCATGTCTGCCACGAGGATCTTCAACTCAGGGGGGCAATCATTTTGCCGCAAAAAGGGGAATTCTTCCCGGATACGGAAGGCCGGTACTGAGTTTAATGCTATTTTTTGCGGCTCGCTTTTTTTGAGGCGGGCCCACTTACGGTTTTGGCGGTTTTTGTGGCCACCGGTGGGTTTGCCGATTGTGCCTTCACAGGGGGTATAACAACATCTTTCACCTGGGGAATATCTTTGGCCACTTTTGCCGAAAACAGATCCCTGAGCGCCTCCTGGGTCATCCCGGCGAGCTCGCGCAGCTCTTCATGGATCACACCGGTCATATACTCACTTTCAGGTTGCATGTTGCACTGTTTCTTCAGAGCAAGGCGGTTGGAATGTTTCATGATCAGCTGAACGCCGCCGGCGTGACTGCGGTCCTTTTTAAAATAATTTTCAATTTCGGTTTTCATAACTGAATGTTTTTGAATCGAAACAAACTTAAAATCATTGATATAATCTGAAAAGGACATTAAAAAACCCGCCGCACCATGACATGCGACGGGTAACACACACTTGATTATGGGAGGAATTAACCTCGTAAACTATCCGCTATTTGCGGCTCAATTCGAAGAACTTCCATGCACTTGCACCGCTTTTGAACGCTTTGAAGGTGATCTCAGCGCCTGCAATGGCGGTCCATGCCGTTCCGGATGACAGTACAAAGTCATCACCGGTGATTTCAGAAGGAAATGCTCCTCCGGATCCAACCAGGGTGAAACTCATTCCGTCAACTGCATTGCTGCAGGTCGTGATGGTTGCAGCTGCAGCAACACCCGAAGTCAGCGCATACCTGCCGGAACCTGTTACCAGGTTAACGGTAGCAGCGTCTGCGGCAATGGTTGCAAGCACTGTGCTGTAGGTCATCGTTCCCTGGTAATCGGCAACATCCGGACCTTTGTTGATCGACTTGAACGTGAACGTTGTTTTGTTCTTGTCCTTGTCGTCTTCAGCTTTGAAAACCATCTGAAGCGGTGAACACGGCGTTCCGTATTGGTTTTTCTGCACAGATGAACAACGCTCGATGATGATCCCGATGTTTTTGTTCATCCAGTTAGCGCGAAATTCCCTGATAGCCTGAGAATCTCCCGGGTGTTCGAATTCAACACTCTGCATGATGCCTTTTGCATCAGGATCGCCTTCGCTGTCGGCACCGGCTTTGATGGTACTCTGGGTTGCATACAATTTGCTCATGTATGCGCCCGCATTCAACGTGATGTTTCCGGTAATGACAATTCCGCTGGCATTCCTTGCCGGCATGCTGGCAACATCATCCCAATCAAAGATTGTGACGGTCGCTTTTTTATCCCCGCCAACTCCCTTGTTATCACCGGGCTTGCTGACGTCAACTTTTACGTACATATCGATAAAGTATTATAGGTTAAGACTGGCTATAGGCCGATGGGAGGGGATTATGTCCCCTCCCGGTCGGACTATGCGCTGCGGTCGATTTCGTAGAACTTAGCGTTCGCTGCTTTCTGGAGTCTGATCCAGGTACCTGCGGTGAGAGTCATTGCAGCGGTGAGAACGAAGTTCCCGGCGTTTGCAATCGTTGAAGCATTCGTAGCACTGCCGCCGTAGATGGTGTATACCTTATCCGTAACAGCATTGTCGAAGGTTGTGATGGCCGTGGCCTGTGAATTGGCAACCGTGATGAACTTGTCATTGCCGGTCACATCAGGCGTTACATCATCCGCTGCAATTGCCGTGGCAGTGCTGCTGACAACATCCCTCTTGAGTTCAATGAACTTGCCGTCACTTCTTTTCTTCAGATAAAGGATATCCCCTACCGAAGGAGTCCAGGCTGCAGTGATCAGGGAGAAGTTCCCGGAAGCTGCGATGGTGGAAGCGTTGGTGGCGTTGCCGCACTTGATCCTGACTTCCTGGCCAACGGCACAGTCGTCGAATGTGGTGATGGCAGTAGCCTGTGAATTGGCAACAGTCACCAGGGAGGTGTGATTCAACACCGATGGGGTGGTGTCGTTGGCATCTGCGCTGATGAAGTAATCGGCAGCCTCATCCACATCGTTGCAGAAGATCAGCTGAGTGCTGTAATCTGATGGCATCTCGGCGGCAGAAGCGTACTTCTTTCCAACCAGGTATGCCCATACGGATTCGCGCCAGTTGCTCCAGACTTTCAAAGTCCAGTCCTGCTGCTCGATGTTGAAGTTGAGCATCTCACCAGGCTGATCTTCGAACTGCTTGATGTTGCCCTCGAGGGTCCAGATCATGCGTTTGCTCGGAGCCATCCCGATCACCGGGATGATCTTTACCGAAGGATATTCCTTCACGTACATGATATCGGCCTTGTAATCCTGGTTCAAACCGTAAAGGGTCTCCAGGTTGGTGTGGTAATCGCTCAAAGCGTCGGTACTCATGTAGAGTACGATCCGGCCGGAGTCACGCAACACTTCAGGAATCAACTTCGTGGCATTCTTCACGTATGCCGCAATGGTGGAAGGTGTCCATTCGCCCAGGGCAAAGGGTTTTACCTTGAAAGCTGCAATCTGGTTCTTGATGAACTTCAACAAACCATTGCTGGCCTGCAGTGAAGTGCCGGCAACATTTTGCGTCGGGTTTTTGCGAACCCCGCGGATCGACCGGTTGGTCTTTTCGTTCTTCAGTTTCTTGGCGGTTTCCACCAGAATGTACTGGATGAATGACCATTTCATGGTCGATGATCCTTCACGGTTCAGGAAACCGATCCAGGTCTTTTCCAGTTCCTTCAGCTGAGAGAATTTATGAACGAACATCACATCGTACATGGTGAGGATTTCCGGCTCGAACTTGTAGCCGCCTTTAACCATGTTGTCAAAGCTGCTGCCCAGGGCAGTGCTGTCGGCCTGTGAGAAATCATCGGTGAGGAAGAGATTCACGAGCACGGCCTGATCCTGGTACCCTGATTCCGTCGGGAATACTTTCTCCAGGTCGGGCATTTCCTGCAGGAAACTCTGGATGCGATCCTGCATCCTCACGCGGTAATATTCGCCCAGGTCACTTTTCAGCGATGCATAATCAAGCGATGAAGCAGCGCGCGGTGCGCCCATTTCGATACCATGCATGGCACAAAGTGCTGCATAAGCACGTTTGTTGTATCCGTGACCTGCGTCAAGGGCAAAGAATGAATCGGTTTTACCGAAAAGGTGAGTATCCTGACCTGTCGGTTTCCAGTTTTTGGGATCTGTCTTCATATCCTTACGGTTTGCTTCCGGGTCGTCTTCCGGAGTTTTTTTGAGTGTGGCAATGATGCCATCCTTTTCGGTTACAATGCCGGCGAGCCTGTCCTTTTCAGCCTTTTCAGCGAGCAGGTCGCTGTCAGACTTTTTCTTTGCTGCAAGCAATGTGTTATTTTCAGCGGCAGCGGCCTGTAACTTTGATGTCATCGCAGTGACCATGGCGCCGATGGTAGCGTTGTCCGTGGAATTACCCTCCGGATCCTTTGAGAGAGCCTGAACAAACTGGCTGGTGAACTCGTCACCAAACTCAGCATTCAGCTTTGTTTGTTGTTCCTCGGTCAAAATGCTCTTACCATCCTTATCCTTGGCAAATGCCTGGATACTGAGGAATGCCAGGATGGTCGCAAAAAATTGTTTCATTGTTTAATAGAGTTTTAGTGATTTTGATTGATTGAGAATTTTATTTTTGAGTCCTAACTGATAGGCTTTGGCAAGCGCATAGTCCATGGAATTGATCTCATTGATCAACCCCAACTCCTGGGATTTTGCGGAAAAATAAATGGCACCGGTGAATACTTCAGATCCGGCATCGATGCCCAGGTTATCCTGGATCGTTTTATGAAAAACCTCGTTGACGAAATCCAGCATTTCTATGATGGGAGCGAGATCACCGGATTCCTTGAATGCCCGGTACTGTTCATCCTTGCGGGTTGACAGTGTGGCATAGATATCTTTAATGCTGATTCCAATCTTTTCCAACAGGCCAGCAAAATCCTGGATGGAAGTTTTGGTCCCGATGGACCCGATCATATCCATTGGAGAACTTGCAATCCGGTAGCTGCATCCGGATATCGCCCACATTGCTCCTGATGCAGCCATGCCGATCACCAGGGCAACGGATGGTTTTCCAAGATCCTTGATGGCATTTGTCAGCAGGTCGATGCCCGTCACCATCCCACCGGGAGAGTTGACGATGAACAAAACGGAATTGATTTTGTCGTTTGCCTTTACCTCCTGCAGCAGTTGGACCAGCCTCATGCTGTCCCAGGTGCAGATCACGTCTTCGATGGGGATCACTGCCACAGAATTTTCCGGAAGCATTTCATCATCGAGTTGCCATCTTCCAACCGTGTTGATCTGATCATCGGTGGCGGACCATGCAACCACATAAGGCTTTTTCTCTTCACCAGGCTTGAGCAGAATTTCCTGTCCCTTGATGAAGGCAATCAGCACAGGCAAATAAGAAACGGCTGTATCCTCGTGGATCAGCCATTGCGCGCCCAAAATGGAGAAAATGCGGTTTAACATTGTAAACTCTTAAATGAGTTCACAATATTATAAGGTGTGAGTGGTGGTATAAAGGACTGAAAAGGCGGCTACGCATCAAGCCAGCAGGCGCGGTATGTAGCCGAGCAGGTGAATTCGAACTGGTAGCCTGCCCCCTTGGATGCAACCTGGTTAGTCAGTGAAAGCTTTGCGCCGTTGACCATGTCGCCCATTATTTTTGCTGCCCCGGTGGTGTATTCGATCTTCACCAGAACCGGAGGACCAACGAGCGCATCCAGCGCTGAAACGTTTGCATCATCTTCACCAGGGAAGATGAATTTCAGGGATTGTTCCAACAGATCACCCGCGTCGGTATCCTTTGGCTTCTCGACGAATTCAGCGGTTCCCGGGGTGAAATATATCCCGGTCCAACCAATGCTACCCGAAAAATCAATGGACTTATGAAATCGATCCGTGGTATTTCCCAGGTAACTGACTTCACTAACCGGGACAACCGATATTTTGCATACCGAAGGGATCAGATTTGAATTTTTCTGGATGGTCATAATTTGTATTTTTATGCTACGCGTTCGCCATGTTCGCTAATTTCCACACATGGAAACGGCCGGACAATCATGGTCTTTAACTGCGGAACTAATATTGTTTTTAAATAAGCGTTTCTTTGACCTGAGTTTCAGGTATCTCTGAAAATCTTTTTCCAGACTATCCCAACAATCGAGCGGCAAATCGTATTTTTCGATAAAAAGCTCGATTGCATCCTTGCGATCCAGTCCCATCACGACACATTTTGCGATATCCTGGCGGTAGGTTATTTTGAAAAACTTCCAGATTTCCTTGATGAAGATCCGCTGCTTTGTCTCGGTGAGATAATTGTACGATCGGATATCCTTCAGCTCGAAATATGGCAACTGGATCGCCAGGGTATTTTCACCATGATCCGGGTCGTGATGACCCAGTGGCGGTTTGTCAAGGAACACATCCAGGATGGCATTGAAATTTGAATTTTTCGGAAACGAAATCGGGCTTCCCCCGTACAGCGTTTCAAGAAACCGGATCAGGTACGGTTCACACCGGACCCTGATGATGATGTTTGATGCCATGGAGTAAAATTAAGTTCGACTGTTGTCTTTATAAAGGTCAATGTTTATGGTACCTTCATATAAGAATTATTAAGCAAAAATCCAATAGTAATCTCAGAATTCCAATAGCAAAAAAAGTTTGTGCGAAGTGACAGGCATACTTGGTAAAAAGTCCAAATATTTTCGTGCAGTCGTGCTTTCGTACTTTCATTTTGCAACCATTTGAGTATCAATGCATTTAAAAAAGTAGTACCGATTTTCGTGCTTTTCGTGCTTTTCGTGCGATTTTCGTGCAGTAAAAAACACCCTCATAAAATCTCAAAATCAGATCGTTACATTTTAAAAATTTTAGTGCGCACGAAAGCACGAATATTTTCTATTATTCTTATAAGTATACTTGTCAAAAAGATAAATTAATAAATAATATATATATGTATAAGGCCTTCAACTCTTTGCGATTTTCATACCGTACCTTTGCACTATAATTTTTCAGAAAGAAAGGGGGCGGCGGGGCGAAAACAGACCCCGGAGGAGAGAAATGAATAAGGAGTTCGTACCGAGCTGTATTCGCTGCCGCTCACCCAGCTCCATACTTCACCAATTAAAAAGCCAGGCGAATGCCTGGCTTAGTTCTTTCTGAAGTGATCCTGAGCATCGACCGGCGGGAGATCGATCAACCTGGGGGAGATGGTGCGGTGCTATTTCCTGCCGGGAACAGATAAACGTGAATAACCGAACAGGCGCTGGAGCTCCTCAATAACGATCAGCTTCTTTTTCCAGCCTTTGACCATCAGTACCTGTTCCTTTTTATCCTTGTTAACCTCAATTTCCTTGAGATATAAAGCCTCACGCTCATTGATGCACGACAATATCGTGCTTATTTGAGCCTTGGATAATTCAACTGTCTTACTCATGAGTGTATTTTTGTTCAAAGATAGCAAATGAACCGTTATTGATTGAATAGGATTATATGCGAAATATGGCTGTCACCAACCCAGTCGTCAGCCCGGCGGTTTATTCTTTCTAATCCGCTTAATCGCCTGGTCATGTGTTTCTGTCCGAACATGATTGCCCGGACCATGGGTGTACTGAATATAATTGGTTTCTCTTCCATTTGAAAAATTATAAGGAATTAGGATAAACAAGTTCCACGAGCGTGCGATCATCCGTAAATGGAGTATCAGGAGGCAACTCTGTGAATTTTAACGGGACTCCTTTTCTTTCCAGATAACATTCATTACCTGTTCACCATCCAGGTTGTCAACCACAGAATGGATTTCCTTATCATTTGGGATCCGGATTTTCATGTTCGCTGAGTTTATGTAACCTCAAATATTCTATCAATTCGTTGTATTCTGTAAGCCATGCAATGGGAATTAACCGACCGAAGGAAAGAAATCTGCTGATCGTATTTGAAAGTTCTGCAAATCGCTGATCTTTTATCATGTATTCAAACACATTCCTGGGCATGATACCGATCGGCGGCCGCTCTGAATTTACATCATCCGGATCCTCGATTTTATCCAGGACCCTGATGATCGTATCACGCACCCACTGCATGTGCTCAACAACTAAATTTCGCGGTATCTCTTGAGCATGAAGATGCTTATTGCTTAAATGAAATTTAATCATCACATCCGACACAACACCATGAATTCTTAATTTAACCTGTTCCTTTTCCATTTGCTTTCGTTTAAAATCCTCGTGTAACATTTGGCCGTTCCCGCTGGATGGGGATATCATGCCTGATCTGATCCATCTTCGCTTTAAATGCAACCGGGTCAACATGCTTTTCCGGAGCAACCGGTTGATGGTTTAATTCGAGCATTTCTTCAATGATTTCTTTGCCTGTTGGTTGTTTCTTTGCCACGTTCGGATTACACTCTTTTCTGCAGAAGCGTTGTTTATTATGCGTTGGCATAAATGGTTTACCGCAATTTTCACAGTTCTTTTCGGCGAACGTTCTCTTCTGCTTTTCCTTCTGTTTCGTAACAGGGGGGGGTACAGGTAGTTGCGTATCTTGTACCGGCGCATGAAACAAATCAGTATTTGCAACTTTAATTTTTTCATCCCAATTCCATGGGCCATCTTCATAAACTATTCCGGTCAGTACTGAAATAGCCTTTCTTGCATTGTGAATTCTAAATTCGCATTCAGCAATGATTTCCAATAAATCCTGGGTAATCTCAAGTTCTGTTTTCATGATTTGCTATTTAATTGGCGTTTTATGCAACTTAATTGGCGTTTTGTGTATCATTATTGACATTTTTTGTATCATTTTCGGCAAAAATGTATTTGTTACTCATCCTTGACAAATGTTTTATGCTTCAATACTATTCTGTCGATTGCTTCATCACATAATTCTTTGCTTTCCCAACCACACCCGCATGGAAGTGATTTGATCCAACTACCCAAAAAGTACTGGTAAATCGTCCATTCACCTTCACGGACACACTGTGACCGCATAATAATGATTCCCTGGCCACTTAAAGCCGCCCTATCAGATTCTGTCATGGGAAAATAGTTGAGTTAGAAAATTTAGCGTTAGCAATTGTGAAATACTCAACCCCGCCGCGCTTGTCATCACCACCCGGTTTCCCGAATTTGTCGCAGATCTGAGGATTGAATGAAGCATGGTGATATTCACACCAGGCTATCATTTTTTTCTTGAAGCGGAAAGGGTTCATGAATTTCCGCTGTGTAGGTGTTTTCTCCAAAAAGTTATTGTACAGCTCAGCCCTGGGGATGTCGATGTTCAAATTCTGTCCGGTGGATGTGTCGATGCTCTCCGGATCTTCCACGTTGAAATATTCACCGGCCCAGGTTAAGAAGTCTTCACCAATGAACTGGCGCAACCGGCGCTGGTCAAGGCGTTCGGTAGGCGGCTGGATCAGTCCGGAGTGATTGTAACCCCATCCCATATCGCCGGCCTGGAAATACAACCTCAGGCAGTCGGCCATGAAGTTGTAAAACAGGTTCCACTGCTTGTCATCCCATTCATCGAAAAAATTGATTCCGAAATCATCGACCGGCTTAAACTCTTCATTGTAGTAATCGCTGAAGGCGATCAGCGCCTGCCGGTCCTTGAATGATGCGCTGCTTCCGTTGATGGCATGATTTGTTGTGATGAATATCTTCGGGGTTTCACGCTCGGAAATGGTCCAGCGCTTGACACCCTTCACGTTCACCATCAGCTTGCCGGTGATGATCGGGAAGAAGAATTCGAAGTCGATGTTGGCGCGAACGTCGTCCATGAAGATGTTATCTGTTTTCTCGGTGACTTCTTCAAACAGGAACGGATCATGCTCCAGGTCCTTTGACTTTGCCCCGATGTAACATTGCGGCACCACCTGGCCAATGGCAAAACCCATGATCGATTTCCCGGTGCGCCCATTGCTTTCGCCAACCTCGCTGAGTTTGCCATCCATGGCAATGACAGCCTTTTCACATGATTTGTCACGGTATTTGTGAAGCAGATAACCGATGGCCGTCATTTTCGACACCATGTGAAGGTTTGTTTCATAGCGTTCCTCGATGGATCGCTGATCCTTCTCCAGTTTCTTACGGGTTTTCTGGTGCTGCACTTTGTTCCAGAAGAACTCACCGGTGTTGTGAATGAACCGGGCAAAATGACACTCCATTGCCTCAGGGGAGAATTCAACATCGAACTGGCCCATCACAGGCTCATATTCCATGGGGTCAAGTTTGTTGGCCAGGATGTAATCGATGTCGATGCGGTTCACTTTGATCATTTCTTTTCCCATCAACACACCGTCGAAATCATTCACCCGGTCGCGCCAAACATAATTCTGCAAATCACTCAGCGGCTTTTCATCCACCCCGTCGGAAGTGATCTTCCAGTAATTGTTTTTAAAGAACAGGTACTGGTGCCGTTTGTCGGCAGATTCAAAGACCGGTTTTACAAAATCAACGTTCCCCAGGGAATCAGGACCGAAATACATTTTCCCGCCACGATAAAGCATGTCCATCACTTCAACGAGTTCCTCCCGGTTATTGGTGGCCAGTATCGCTTTGCTGAAATCCATGATGTAATCGCGGATCTGATAAGCTTCAACCGTCTGAACTATTTTATCTGTGATCTGGCACAGCGCATAGTTCCTTCCGGCCATCTCGATGCGGCCGAATCCCCGGCGGTGAAGGAAGTTGTAAGCGTAAAGGTACCTGAAGCGATACTGCGTATAATCATTGCCTTTTCGGTCCTCTTTGGTGATCTTTTCCCAGAACTGTTCATCGTCCTGCAGGGGCTGTGCCGGCACGAGCTTACCGGCTTCATCGAATTTCCATTTGTGCCGGCCAATGTAGAATTCAGGAAGGTTCTGCAGGGTTTCCTTGTACTTCATGGCAAAGGAATTCGAATCCTGAAGGCTCCAGAACTCGAGCAGCTTCAGATCCGACACCGTGGTGATCTTATTCAGCTGGATATATTTCCCCTGGCCATCCTTTTCGTTGATCGCTGTTTTGATGTCGTTGAACAGGTCGTTTTCACTATCCCGGAGCGTGCCGGCCAGCAGATCATCAACACCTTTCTCATACACCGGTATCTTATCATCCTTGCGGATGTAGGCAAAGTAAATTTCCAGGTAAATTCCCAGGTTGATGAACGTTTTGAAGTAATCGCGGAAGTTCCGTACAGCCCAATAAAAGGAATATGGGCGCTGATCAACCCGGGATCCCGGCTTCAGGTCGTTGCTCAGGGCATCCCAATCGGCATCGATCAGAAATATCACCTCTTCGACTTTACATGCCTGAACGATCAGCTGCAGCTCGTAGGGCAGTTTATTGTTGTGCCCGATGTTCTGGATACCCATCACTCCCACAGATGTAAGGCCATGCTTGCAGGCCTTCACGGCTTTCTTCTCCCCTTCCTGGATGAACAGCCTTTTGATCACGCGCCGATTGCGGTAAGCTTCCCGAATCTCTTCCGGGAAGAACAGGTGGGATCCGGATCCGGATGGCGATGAATATTTCATCGGGCGGCCGCTCTTGTCATGATGCAGATCCGGATTTTGCCACCGGATCCTGAATAGGTGTTCCTGCTTGTTCCCTTTTGGCCTGGTAAACATGACCGGCTTGCCCTCGAGGTCGTAATACCAGATGATCATGTCATCACCTGGTGCGATCTTCCCATACTGATCCCTGGTGCCGGTTTCAAAAACATCAACCACCTTTTGGGTATTCTCATCGATGACAACAGTGGCCTTTTGATCAGCATCCGAAAGTCCGCTGGAGGCGAGCTGCCGGTCGCGAAAAGTAAGTTCCTTCACGCCGTTCTTTACCTGCGGTCCCTTTGGCTTTTCTTCATATTCCAGCAGCACATTGTATTTTTCGGCCAGGTACTTGATTGCATCAGGATATGAGGTATTTTTCATATCCATGATGAAGTTGATCGGTGACGTTCCACCGTACTCGCAGGAGAAGCACTTGTAGATACCCTGCGCCGGTGTCACGATCAGCCCTTTTCCTTTGCCTGACTTGCCGCACTTGGGGCACTTGGTATAAAGACTCGCCCCGCTTCTTTCGAGCTTGCAGAAGTCAGATATGACCTCTTCTACCTTTACGACTGATAAAATACGTTGAATGCAATCCTGGGTGATCTTCATAAATTATGGCAGAAAAATGAGTGGTTAATCTTTAACTGGAGGAAGATGTTTATCAGAAACCTGTGCTTTTTTGGCAGGATCATCAATGGTGACTTTTCCGATGGTGATCAGATCGATCAGGTACCTTGCCCTGGCTTCGGCTTCACTGGTAAACGTTCTCCATTTCCCGTCACTCATTTTTAACTTGAAGTATCCGTTGAGATACTTATGGATCTTCATTTCATTGAAAAAACCGAACGGGATCATGTGCCCGAGTTCAGTCATATTGTAGGCCGGGAAAGCCTTTTGAAAATATTCTCCTTTGTTTTTAAGGATAAAATGATTTTGACCGGGAACAAAGGCCCAGTACTTTGAGGCTTTCCACCTGATCCCTAATTCGGATATTTCCTTCGATGTTTTTGGCGTTGTATAATTCAATTCTTCTTTCATTTTTCGCGGGTTAATTGATGATTTTGATTTTTGGGATAGTTCTGCAGCTCTTTCTTGCAAAAAAGGATCATGTCGATGATCTTGCTTTCGCTGGAGGAATGCGATGGATTAGCCGGGGATGGCAGTATTTTGTGCAGGTCTTCCTCCAGGGCAAGGATTACCTTGCAAATCTCCTCGAGCTTCTTGTCCTGTAACCATGAATTGTACTTTATGCAACGGTCTAAAGAAGCGAGCTTCGACTCTTTGCGATAGAAATCATGGTGGCCGGTTTCAAACAGAACCCGGGAATGCACAACGAATTTTGAGAACATTAGCAGGATATAGCTGCGTTTTGATGACAGAACGTACTTTTCAGCATCCGTCCGGTCGACAAAGCTTCCACGGTCAGATTTAACACCATGACCGAGATCCCAGGTCATCTCAAAAGAAGTGATTCCGGTTTGCGGGCACACTTCGAACGATTTAAGGTCAAACATCTGCATAGGATTATGAATTATCACGTTTAGTCCATTCATTCTGTAAAGCATCAACCAGCTGATTGAGACGGGCAATCTTGTTTTTTGCGGATTCTGATTCATCAAGATATTTAGGCCGATCACCATAGAGAAGCAACTTATTCTCCAAATCTAATTTCATTATTGTATATGCCTGAACCGATAATAGGATGTCAGGATCACTCATATTTGAAAAGGTTGTGGCGCTCATTGTTTTTTTTTATGTTACCTGGCGAGGTCGTTATCCGCAAGTTTCATTTCGTAAGATTTTTTAACAAGTTCCCTGCTCTTGCGGTGCAGGGAACTTGCATGATCAAAATTTTTCCCATTTTCAGGCGTAACCTGAGCGTTAAAAGTTGGCGATCTGATCAGTGGTTCGTTTGCCTGGCTGCTTTCTGCCGAAACCGTGGAGTTTTTAACCGGATCGGCTTCCTGGGCACCAATTGCAAACAGGTCGAGTTGGGATGGATCCGGAAGTTCCGGACCCTTTGAAATGATATCCATTTAGTGAATGTTGTTTTTTCCTGCAAAAAATGCGATTATCGACTTTGAGAACCCACCGATTTTATGAGCGATCTGCTGACACTCCTTGTTTACGGTATGAACAGAGGTGCCCAGGTAGGCAGCAATCTGTTGGTTGGTAAGATCCTTTGCCACCATGCGAATGATGACCAGGTCGTGATGAGTGAGATGCCCGGATTTAACCTCAGGGAATTTGCACAACAGCCCATCGGCTGCACAAGGCCGGCGGCCGCAATCCCAGTATTCAGAATGGGTAATTCCATTTTCATCGAGATCGGCTATTTTGTCAAATTCACCGAACCGACAGAAAACAAATTGCTTCAGCTGCTCAATCGGATCGGTGACACCGAGCAGATCGAGACCGGCCAATGCTTTGTGATCTGCATCCAGTTCTTGGCGCAAGGTCGTAGCCTGGTCAATGGTTATCTCATCAAATGGGTGGATCAATCTATCCTCAATAAATTGAACTTCGCCATTCATGACAAAGAACTCAGATTTTGCAGGTTGGAATCCTGCCGGCATTGTGTTGATTTGTGTGTTCATGGTTTGTGTGTGTTTGGGATGATATAATTCAGGATTGAATTATTCGCTTTTCTAAATCATCATTGCGATCATTGTAATCTTCCAGGTATTGAATCGCTTCTTCAATGATGATGGTATTGTATCGCTTATCTTCGGGGTTCAACACAGCCTGTACATACCGCAATGTGAAATGGAGATCAGGGTTTTTCTTGATGATCCGTTCAAGGATCACCTGTGCGCTTCCCAGAGGAAGTTTATCATACAGCTTTTTCAATGTTTTCTTATTAATCATGCTAATTAGGTATTTACTTTGTTCGTCTAATGTTCTATATTTGTTCGTTATCAGTTCGCAAATGTACAGTAGAATTCTGTTTTTAGGTAAATATATTTCCGTTTACGAGTAATTTATTTCTATTCTAAATATAATTTATTAAATGACAATTAATTACCAAAAGATTAAGGAAGAAATTGAAAAGCGGAATTATCGGCTTAAATATTTCATACCGAAATTTGCTAAAATGGGAGAAAAGGGTTTTAAACTTGCTTGTGAGGGTGATACATTAAAGGTTGATACACTCCTTAAGGTCAGTAAGGCATTGAAAATACCAATGGCTTATTGGTTCCAGGAGGAAGATCAAGAGATAAAGAATGAAATTGAAATGACCTATGGGGAAAATTCCGCTACAATCATAAAGCGGTTAAATACCCAAATAGACGGATATGTAAAAAACGAGATTGAGCTACATAGGCAAATTGATGATTTGCGAGAAAAACTCGGTCTCGGTAAAGTCGGTTCTTAAGGCTTGTACACAGCAACCCCCTGCCCCCATTACTGGTCCTTAACGTGTTTGAGTGCATTACTACGTGTATAGTAGATTTAGGTTTCGTAAATAGTTTGGTTTGATGGGAAACAAAGAAGGCGACACAATGAAGTTTGATCGGGACGATATCATTAAATTCCTAATCGACAACATGATTTCGACCAAGGCGCGTGTAGCAGCCCTTGAAACAGCCTTTTTAGCTTACGTAGCTTTACAGACGCCCGACAGATTAAACACCTTTGAGAAGACTCTTCGGATTCGACAAGAGCAAGAAATTCAGAAAGGGCTCGACGATCTAAAGATGGTCGATGTATATCTTTCAGATTTACTACGTAGTGAACTGGACGATCTGAATCCATGATGGAATGTTTCGGCGAAGGAACGATGAACAGCAATAATATCAAAGGACACGGCCATTAAAACCGAAACACAAACTGAAACAAAATGCCTCAAAATGCACTTAAAAACACAGTGAAAAAGCAGCTAACAACTTGATATTTAATTGGGGGTTATTTGGGATTTAGTCCTGTCCCCGCTACACCGAAAGTCCGTAAACGTCAATGTTTACGGGCTTTTTCA